>JAUWWX010000123.1 GCA_030616665.1 archaeon
AAAGATTCATGGAATTTTAGTTTCGGTCAGACCAAGCAGTGAAGCAAAAGAAGCGAGATGCGTCATTGTTTCCAGTTTGGCTGAAGTCCCAGAGGCTGTTAATGATTTAAGGTGATTGGTGACATGTCATTGAAAGCGGTTTTGTTTGACTTGGATAACACGCTTGTTGACTTCATGCGCTTTAAGAAAAGGTGTAGCGAGGCTGCGATCAGGGCAATGGTTGAAGCAGGCCTCGGAATGCAGGAAGAGAAGGCCAAGAAACTGCTTTTCAGGATGTACAAAGAGTACGGCATCGAAGACCAGAGGATCTTTGAAAGGTTTTTGAGAAAGGTAATGGGAAATGTGGATTACAGGGTCTTGGCAAGCGGAATTGCGGCATACAGGAGGGTTAAGGCAGGATATCTTGCGCCCTATCCAAAGGTAAGGGAGACATTGATAAAGCTGAAGGAAAAGGGATTGGTTTTGGGCATTGTGAGCGACGCGCCAAGGCTGCAGGCATGGCTTAGGCTGTCTGAAATGAACTTGCTTGAGTTCTTTGATGTGGTGGTTGCATTGGAGGACACTGGCAAGCCGAAGCCAAGCAGGATGCCGTTCAGGCAGGCCATAAAAAGGCTTGGGCTGCTGCCAAAGGAAATTCTTTTTGTCGGGGACAACCCAAAAAGGGACATAATGGGGGCAAAAAGGGTTGGAATGGTGACGGCGCTTGCGGAATACGGCCAGATTGTGAAGGAGAAGAGCAATCCGGACTTTGTTTTGAAAAAGGTAAGCGACTTGGTTAAAGCGGTTGAGAAATGCAGCTAGCTTTTCAGGTGTATTCCTTGAACCTGAAGCCCTTCTTTTCCTTGAAAAAGCGCTTTGTTAGGGCAATGCATTTCATTAGGGCCGCATTGATGTCGTTGCCTTGGCCGTTGAAGCCTGCTGCGCCTGCATGGCCTCCTCCGCTGCCGGGGAAATAGCGTGGCAGCAATTGGAAAACGTGCTTTGCCAGGCTGAAGCCGAGTTTTTTCACTACTCGCTGTGAGGCCCTGCCGCTTATCCTAAGCTTGCCATCTTCTGCATCGCCAACAAAGGCGATGTCTGCGCCAATCTTTACGAGGGCAGAGGCGGATTCGGCCTCAAATGCGCCAACGTCGGATGCAACGACAATGCAGTTTGAGATGAGAAAGATTCTTGCCCTCTTTGCAGCTTTTAGCTTTGCAATTTTCTCGTCAAAGGTCTGCTTTACTGAGAAAAGGCTGAGAATGGTTGAAAATGTCCTGCCGCTTTTTTTGAGGCACTCTGCCAAAATGGAAAAGGTTCGGCTGTTCGCTGTAAGGAAGAAAGCACTGTCTGTTGTAATGCCTGCCGCGATGCAGGTTGCCATGCACCTGTCAAGTCCGACGTGGCTTTTTTTGAGCCAGTCAAAGACCAGCTCGCATGAGGCAACGGCCTTTGGGTCAACAAGTCTGTTCTTCGCTGAGGCGATTTTTTTCCCGGCAGGCTGGTGGTGGTCTATTAGGAAAATCTGACCCTTGAAGCGCTTGATTTCGTTTGCCAACGAGCCTGACATCTTCAAATCGTTGAAGTCAACCAGGAAAAGGCAGTCAAAGCAGTTTAGGGAAGGGCTTTGAACAAGCTTGTAGGGAATTCTCAGCTTTTTTGCGATGGCTTTTGCTGGCAATGAGATGTGCTCTGGCACAAAGATTTTGGCCTTGTTTCTTTTCTGCAGTGCAAAGAAAAGAGAGGCTGCAGCGCATATTGCGTCAACGTCTGCCCCACTATGGGTTATTAGCAGAATCTTTTTTCCCTTGAATGAGGAAAGGGGCTTAAGCAACCGCATCACTCTTTGACTTTCTTTTTAGGCTCTTGGGTTTCTGTGACAGGCTTTTGGCTTGACTCAATCTCTGATTTGAGCTTGTTCAGCTTGTTTATCAGGCTGTCCTCCTGCTTTTGAATGGTTTTCAGCCTGAGGTCCACACTGCTCCTTTTTTCCTCAAGCTCTTCTTTAACTTTGGCTGTATCAGACTGAATCAGGATGTTGCCAACCGCCTTGTAGACCTTTTTTTCCTTTGTTTTTGCCAGCTCATCCAAAGCCTGTTTCAGTGTCATGCTTTGAATCTGCATCTGCTGCTTTTGGGCTGTAATGCCGAGCAGCTGTGACCTATTTCTCTCAAATTCTGCCAGTTTTGCCTGGTTTACTTCCACCATTTTTTTACTCCTCCATAACTCTTTTTGCAAGAATGACTGAGTTGAGGCAGCTGTTGAAGGCCGCCCTCATTGCGATTGGGTCCTGTGCCCTGATATCAATTGAAATAATTCTGTTTTTAATACCGATTGACGTTGCGCTTCTTCTAGAATGCCCTGCATTCAACTCAGGCAGAACCGCTTTTCGCACTATTGCAGCTTCTGCCTTGGTTGGGAACTCAAGGCTTAAGCAAAGCCTGCTCTTGTTTTTACCTTGCCTTGATGTCTTTTGTGACATTGTCCCTCATCTTGTAAAGGATTTTGTTAGCGCAACTCGGACACCTTATTACTCCCTGAGGCATGCTGGGGATTATTTCCCCGCATTTTGCACATTTGTAACTTGACATTCTTAGTTACCCCCTTTTTTTCAAAAAAAAAAGCTATTTCTTGGCCTCCTTTTTCTTCCCCATTCCAAGCCTTTCCTCTTCCGCTTTCCCTCTCTTCGCAGGCTTTTTTGGCACTTCCTCTTTTTCTGCTTCTTCCTTAAGAACAGCCTGCTCGATCCTTTTCTCCAAAACTGAAGCCTTTGAGGCAAAGCCTTTTTGGGTCACAGTCTTTTTGATGATTGAGCCAGACAGGGTTACTGGCAGGTATGCGCCTCCTGCAAACTTGGCGTGGCATTTCCTGCAAACGTAGAGGCCGGCTGCCTTTCTCTTAACCCTTTTGAAGCCACAGAACGGGCACTTATAGTTTTTCTGCTGCTTGCTCTCTATTTTCAGCAGCCGCTTTCTTATTCCAACACCGTACCTTGAGCCAAGCCTTCCAACCCTTTTTACCTTCTTCGTCTTTCCCATTTTTTAGGCACCTATACAAGCTTTCTGATGTCCTTTGACCTCTTGAAGGCAATGTCAATGCACTCGTCTATCTCGCTTACCTTAAAACCACCGCCTTTGCCCTTTTGAAAGGCACACAAAGTGTGGTCATCGACTGTAGCGCAGCTGAACCTTGCCTCTTCTGCCTTTTCCTCTGCGAGGACCGGGTCAAGTGCCTTTTTTCCGGCAATCTTTGCAAATGTTGACAGCAGTGGCTGCTTTGACAGCTTCAGCTTTCCTGAATACTTTCCCTTTACAATCTTGTCATCCTCAAGCAGTGGAACCCTTGTCTGGTTCAACGCAGCCAAGGCTGCAATACTCGTT
>JAUWWX010000074.1 GCA_030616665.1 archaeon
AAGAGTTGACGCTGCGAAAAAAGTTGTCTTGCCGCATGATGGCTTTCCTATGCAGCCTATTTGCATAGGCAGAATTGTGCCTCAATTTCTTTTTATTTTGAACGCCATCCTGGCTAAAATCCATATTGCTATTTGACAATCCAATTGCTATTTAAATGACTAAAGCCCCTATATTAACAGAATCTTTTGCTAGGAGGTTTTGCTAAATGAGAAAATTCATTCTTGTATTGATTGCTTTGCTGCTTGCAGCAGCTTACACCGTTGCAGTGGACGGTGGGGCAGACGATATTGCCATAACTGCGCTCAACCAAAGCGACTCAATCGAGGTTCCAGAAACAGACACAGCAGTTGGCACCGACTTGGTTGCAGCTGAAAAGCCAAAGCCAACACTTGTAAGAAGGCCGATAACAAGGCTACACTTGACAGGCAACGGCATTGCGATAAGTGAACTAGATGCCTTTGACTTCATGCACGCCAAAGTTGTAATTGGCGCTGTAAAGGTAATGGCAACAAGCGCCGATGCAGTGGATACTGATTTTGCCGTCAGAAGGCTCGGCGTTCTTATGCTTGATGAGAAAAAATACCATTTGAAGGACATTGCAGTCTCGATAGATGAGATTTCGGCAGAGATATATGGTCCTACCACTACGGCAACCGCCAGCTCAGAGGCAATTGGCGAAATAAAGGTAAAGCGCTTTGAAAAGCCTGGCAGGGACATTTGGGCAGGGAACTTGGTTTTGAACGAAAAGGCATACAACGTTTACTTCCTTGGAGTCAAAAGAAACTTCAGGCTCACAGAAATAACCCAAAAACTGGGCGAATACTGTGAGGAAAACACAGAGGATACAAAATGCAAAAAAATTGTTCCAACCTGCACGCAAAACTCAGAGGACTGTGGTGAAAGAATTGAAGAGCACTGCAAGAACAATACAACTGACCAAAAATGCCTGCAGCTGAAGAAGCTTTACTGCCTGAAAAATGCTTCTGATGAGAGATGCAGAGAATACCTCAAAGGGCTTTGCGAAAAGTATCCAAAGCTTGCACACTGCAGAATCAGGACAGTGGCTGGCCAAAATGTTGTTGGAATCAAGCCAACAGCGGTTTCAGCTGCAACAGTGGAAACAGGTGAAGTGACAGACACGCTTGTCGTGAGAAAGGTAAGGCCAAAGCTGACTGTTGTAAAGAAGCCTATTGAGTCAGTGAGTCCAGGTGCAGCAGAGCAGTCCGTCACAGGGGCAATTGGAGAATGAGGTAGTTGAAATGAACACAAAACAAACAGCAACAATTTTGCTCTCAGCAATTGCCTTTGTTGCATTGCTTGGCTGCATTGAGCAGCCGCCAGTAACCCCACAGTGTAAGGGCGAAGGCCAAGCTATTCCAATAATAGCAGAACCGCCTCAATGCTGTCCAGGGCTTACTTTGATTCCGCCAAGGGAAGCAGGCATTATTGGGATAAGCGGCTACTGCACTGCACTATGCGGCAACGGCTCGTGTGACGAAATAGAGAGCAGCAACAACTGCCCGGATGACTGCCCTGCAGGCGAACAGCTTGTTGGCCCAGACTACTATGGCTCTGAGCAAGAGGCCTTTGACGCCCTAGGCGAAGAGCTTGAGGGAATGGGAGAGCTTTCGGCAGAGGACCTTGAGCAGCTACTCGGGGAGTAAACTCCCCGTTTTCTTTTCTTTTTACCTTGTTTCTAATTGTAATAAAAGAGTTTTCTGCAATTAATTTATGTCATGGCTAAGGCAAAGGCAAGAACAAGGTGGAGCAAAAAATGACCCAGTTGTGGCCCGATAGCTTCTTTCCAAAGGACTTAAGCACGTTTATTGGAAACAGCAACATAGTTGAATCTGCTCGGAAATGGGGCGAGCAATGGGAGCAAGGCAAGCCGCAAAAACCGCTTCTTTTCTTTGGGCCTACTGGCACAGGGAAAACATGCCTTGCAATTCTTCTTGCGAAATACTTCGGCTGGCTGTTGTTTGAAATGAATGCCAGTGATAGCAGAACAAAGGACGTAATTGAAAGGGTTGCCGGTGCCGCTTCACAGGGCAGCAGCTTTTCAGGCAAAAAGAGGCTTATTCTCCTTGACGAGGTTGACGGCCTGCAGGGTAACGCTGACAGGGGTGGTGTGGCAGCAATCAACCGAGTTATAAAGCAGAGCAAAAACCCGGTAATTCTTACTGCAAACGAGTTGTACGGAAACCAGAAAATGACGTCCTTCCGAAGCTTGTGCCAGTTAATGCAGTTCAAGAAAATAAACTATTTAAGCATTGCAAAAAGGCTGAGGGAACTGCTTGAATCAGAAAACCTTGAATTTGAGCCAGAGGCAGTAAAGCTTCTTGCCCAGAACAGCGCAGGTGATTTCAGGTCTGCTCTTTTGGATGCGCAGACCCTTGCCATTTCAGGAAAAATTGATTTGCTCTCTGTGCGGGGCTTGGGCTACAGGGAGAGGCAGCAGGACGTGTTCAAAACTCTGGGTGCAATCTTCAAATCTGGCACGGTTGAGGAGATAAGGAAAGCGCGCTTCAAGTCAGACATTGATTCGCAAATGCTTTTCAACTGGGTTGAGGAAAACATAGCAAGGCACTTTACAGAGGGCAATGACAACGCCGCTGCCTTTGAAAGGTTGAGCAGGGCAGATGTTTTCAACGGAAGGATAATGAGGAGGCAACACTATGGATTTTTGCGATACAGTAGTGAGCTTATGACAAGCGGGGTTTCCCTAAGCAGGGAACACGACTACCACGGCTGGGTCCAATACCAGTTCCCATCTCTTTTGAGAAAGCTTGGCTCAAGCAAGGGAATGAGAAATTTGCGAAAACAACTTGGCTTGAAGATTGGAAAGAAAACCCATTCAAGCAGCCACACCGTGATGTCACAGGACCTCCCTTTCCTGCAGACTGCTTTTTTGAAGAAGGACAAGGCAATTGCTTTAAGCGCAGCGTTAGACCTGAACGAGGAGGAGATTGCCTTCCTCGCTGGCACGAAGCCTGACACAAAGAGGGTTAAAGCAATCTTTGAAAAAGCCCAAGAGCTAAGGCAGGAAACAATTTCAGAAAAAAGAAAGGCAATGCAAGGCCTTGAAGAGCAAGACCTTAAAGAAATTGAGGCAAAACCAGTTGAAGAAACCAAGCCAGCCAAGCAAGACAGTAAAGATCTTCACAAGCAAACAAGCCTGTTTTAGAAAACTATTTATTTCCTTCCTGCCTTTTTTTTGTAGAATGCCCAAAGCCAAGAGCCCAAAGAAACAGAAGCCCAGAAAGTTTGGATTTAGCACAGTAAAAGCCAAGAGTATAGCAAAGGGAATAAATAGCATGCAAACTAGGGCTGCTTTTATATCAGAGTTGATTGTGCAGCATAATACGGGCAATGTAGATAGGGTTGTTTTAACTATGCTGCGCTTGCAAATCAGGTTATCTAAGCTGCCCAGCAATGAAAAGAAAGCAAGGTATGCAATTGTTAAAGATTTTCAGAAAAGACCCTAGATCTAAATCTCCAATTCCAGGACAACGGTCGGCTGTTTCAACCCAAAGTTTTGCAGAACCGCTTTTTTCACTTCCCCAAGAAAACCTTTCTTTCCGGCAATGTTAACGGCTGCACTCTTTCCCCCCTCAAAGGCAGGTTCGGTGTTTCCCTTCAAGCTGTACCTCTTACCCAAATTGTCCGCAACAGAATCCAGCACGCCCTTTATCACAGTGAATTCAGCGCCCTTGCCAGACAAAACAATGCACAGCCTGTTTTTCTCAGAAACCCTTGTTTCACTCTTTGGGTCAAGCTCAACCGTTTTTCCAACCTCAAAGATTTTTTGCGGGTAAGCCACATGCTTGTTCTCAGCCAAAAGCTCAAGCAGTTCAGGGTACAAGTGCTTTCTGAACACAGCGTAGTTTTCGCTCACAGGGTTTGCCAATTCTACAAACTGCTCTTTCTCTGCATCAAAGCCAATCATTGCAGTCTGCTTTTCCTTATTAGTCATTGTATAAGTGAGAATGCCCTGCAGCCCCAGGCCAACGCATACCTCTCTAACCAAGTCAGCCTGCCTTGTTTCAAGCAGCTGCTCTCCCCTGGTTGCAAGCTTTATGGGCAGGGGCTCAATCCTATCATACCCATAGGAAATCAGCACATCCTCAATCACATCAACAGAGTGCAGAATGTCCTGCCTGTAAGCAGGATAAAGGCACTCGATACTGTTTCCCTTCACTTTCACGTCATACCTTGCCTTTTGCAGCAACTCAACTATTTGCCTGTTGCTCAAATCTAGTCCGCTGAATTCTCTTACATCTTCAAGCCTTACCACTGCCTTTCCAGGTGAAAAGTCCGGCGTCACAATTGCCTTATTGGGGTACTTTACCCTGACACTGTAAACGTCAAAGCCCCTTTCAGCCAAGGCAGAAACCATTACATTCAATGCAGTGTTCACAGTTTCCTGCTTATATCCAGTTACTTCCACCAAAACCTCTTTTGTCTTTTCACTAACCTTTCCAGTCAGCTGCGAGTTAATGATTGGCGGCATTGATGCAACAACACCCTTTGAATCCTCAAAAACAGGATACTTTGAAAACCCCTCCAACAAATGCTTGTACTCCTTTCCCTTCGGGTGCTCAAGCAAAATCTCTTCCAAGTCCATTTCAGCCTTGTAGTCAAGAGGAATGAATTTCTTCGCTCTGGGTTTATAAGCCCTGTAATGCATCGGCTGTCGCAGCTTGCTCCAGTCATACAATCCAATCGCTGCTTCCTTCCTCTTCCTTCCAAAACTCAAACAAACCTTTTCCTGCAGCTGAACCATCTGCACAAGGAATTCCTCAGAAATCTTGACATTCCTTACAATAGCTGCAGCAATGCATGGCCTAATCTTTGCAACGCTCTTGCCAACAATCACAGAAACATTGCTCTTCCTAACCTTGTAGCGAGGCACGCCCCTGTCCCTTGCTAACCTGCCCCTTATCTCCCTGGCAATTCCCTCAGCTGAAAACAAGTCCGGCCTGTTCGTATCCTTTACATCCACTGTAACAGAATCACCTTCAACCACGTCAACCTCGCCCTTTGCAAAAAGCACGGCTTCCTTGAACCCTGCCAAGGAAAGCTTTTTTCCAACAAGCTTTTGCATGTCCTTCAAACTTACAACCACATTGGGCATTCTAACCAACCGCCACAATCTTGCTTTTCCTCAGCCAATCCAAATTCCTGGCAAACAAATACCTAACGTCCTTCACGCCAAGCTTGAACATTGCAAGCCTGTCAATGCCAATTCCCCAGGCGATTGCCCTTGCCTTTATTCCAAGTGGCTCAATCATCTCAGGCCTGAAAACTCCAGCCCCAGCCAACTCAACCCATCCAAGCTTTGGGTGCCTTGCACTCAACTGTACAGAGGGTTCGGTAAAAGGGTAGTAATCCGGGTAGAACCTAACATCTTCCGCGCCGCCAACCTCTATTGCAATCTCTTTGAGAATGCCAAGCAGGTGCCT
>JAUWWX010000132.1 GCA_030616665.1 archaeon
CGTAAGTCCTGTTCCCATCACGCAGGGCCAGCTCTGCCTTTGCGTAATTCTCAACTGCATTGTTGTTCACCAGCTCCTCAATCCTGCTTACCCTCAGCATCTTCATGCTGCTGATGCCAAGGGCAAACAACAAGCCGTCAAGGATGTTGGTTTTGCCGGATCCGTTTGAACCAACGATTGCGGTAAAGCCCCTGCTTATGGGAATGTCCGCTTTCCTGAAACTCTTAAAGTTCCGCAAAACAAGTTTCTGCAATTTAACCATTTTAAACCCGCCAAAGCAAAAAGGCCTAATAATAGAAAAAGGGCTAATTGATTTAAATGCTTTTTCCAAGCTTTTTGGAAGCGTAGTACAAGGGCATTGCAATGCCTGCAAAGGCTAGGCTGATGCTCCAAAACACTGCCAAGACAACTATTGAGATGACATCATCTAAAGCGAGGTCGGAGGCATAGTTGCCAACAAACGTGATTGCCTGGCTTATTACAGCGATTATTAGCACGAAAAGGAAAACATGCCAGAACCTTTTCAAACCAAATTCCCACGACTGCTGCAGTGCCTGCTTTACAGTTCCCTGTTCTAGGGCAAGGGCCTGAACTGTGAAAACAAGCTTTATGTACAGGTAAAAGCCTGCCAAGGCAAGCAAGGCCAAAAGAGCCAAGCCAAGCATCTGCACTGTTGCCAAAACCATGGCAAATGCCCAGAAGAGAACTCCGAAAAGCAGCCCCAGCAGGGCAACCAGCAAAGTGAATGCAGCGATTTTTCCCATTGCTGAAACGGTTTCGCTGCACGCCTTTCCGATTGAGGCATTGCCTTCAAAGCCCATTCTTGCATATGCTGCATACCAATAGTTTAACGAGACTGAAAGAATTCCCCCAATAAGCGTAAGCACTGCCAATGCAACTAAATTCAGGGGGTAGAGGGCAAAAAACTGGAATGGAATCTTGGCGAGCGGCGCATCGGGAACCATTTCAAGGAAGACCACGTTCAGCAGCAGGTCAAGCAGAAATGGCGCTAGGGCATAGGCAACAACAAGCAGTATTGCGATTGCTGCCAGGGCAGGCAGCAAAAGAAAAAGATTCTTTAAAAGCCTTTTTGCCGCACCTGTAAGTGCCTTAATCACTTTCCAAGCCTCCTAATGCTAATTATTACTGCTTTCAGGTTTTTAATGTTTGTGCCCTGCCCGCCATTCAGTAAAACAAAGGCTTCAATGTTTTTAATTCTATTCCTGGCTTTCTGCAGTGCTTACAGCAAAGCATTTAAATCTTGCCTGACACAATTTTAATTGCGGAAAAATACCTGTTTTTTCCATTTTTTAAGCAAAAAAGGTGTTTTTTATGAACTTTCCAAAGGCAATCAAGGACTACTGCTCCAAATGCAACAAGCATACTGAGCACAAGGTGAAGCTGTTCAAAACAGGCTCGCCCAGGGCATTGGCTGAGGGAAACAGGAAAAACATTGCAAAAAAGCGGGGTTATAAGGGAAAATACCAGTTTCCTGCAAAGGTCAAAAAGCAGACAAAAAAGCCGACATTTATAACAGAATGCACAGTTTGCAAGGAAAAGCACTACTTCGTTATCCCGAAAAGAATGAAGAAGGTTGAGCTGGTGGCAAAGGCATCCTAATTTTAATTATTTGCAACCAAAAATTCTTCCGTTAACATGACTGCCAGAAACAGCATTTTGTTAATTGTCAAGCAGCAGCCTGGCATTGAATACAACAGCCTTTTGAACAAGATTTCTGGAAACTATGGCAGCATCGGAAGCGCAAGGGCAGCTTTAAGCAGGAGCATTAGGTATTTGAACGCACTTGGCTTGATAGTAAGGAGGAACAACAAGCTTTTTGCTACAGGCAAGGGTGCTGCCTTGCTTCATTCAGAGATGCAAAACAAGCTGCTGTTGAGGCTGAATGAGTTGATGAACGGAAAGGACCCTTCAGCAAGGTTTGACAATGCGGTTGAGTTGATGCAGACCCTTATTGAGAGAAGCAAGCAGGATCGCGATTTACTTGTTGCGGCCAAGGGCAGCGTTGGCTTCTACATCTCGGACCTGGTTGCATTGGAAAACGACGTTGAGAAAAGGGTCCACAACCTGCAGTACCTGCACAGGATTTTCGAGCAGCAGATTGGCTCGTTGAAGGAGCTGGATTTTCCTGACTTCAAGAAAATGCCCTGGAACCAAAACTCAAAGAAAGCCATCAAGGCAATTGCAAAAAGGCTGAATGCAAAGGTCTTCACGGCAGAATGCCTGAATGAGGGCTTTCGGCAAAAGGCGGCTGAGCATTTCAATGCAAAGGGCAGGCAGAACGAGCTGTTCCTTGAGACAAAGTCAGTTGCCAAATTCTTGAACTTTGTTGAAAACAACTCAAAGCTGGAAAGAAACGCAATAAACCTTTTTATTGCAGGCATTAAAATTAAAATTGATTACCCCCACATTTTTGTCACCGCTCCATACAAGCAGCTGCAGCAATTTTTGGAAAAAACGTAAAATGCGTCTGTCAGCCAATGGTTAGGCTCCGAGCTTCTCAAAACTTTTCTTTAGAAAAGAAAAGTTTGGAAAAAGAAAGCAGTTGCTTTGCAACTGCGTTGGAACAAGCTCGTAATCCGGGTTCGAGTCCCGGCGGACGCACTGAACCTAAGAAAAGGGCTTAAATCCACCCAAGTTCTTTAAGTGTATCCATTATCGCTTTTCTGACAACAAGTGAACCAAATATTTCCTCTTGTTCTCCTCTCCTATAATTTGGTTTCACTCTGCCTTTTTTTGAAACAAGTTTTTTTACCGTAGTTACAGACTTTGGTAATTCCTCAATAATGGCCCTTGTTTCTCTCTCACTCAGATGTGATAAAGTCCACTTAATTCTGCGTGAAGGCGAGTATTGCTCAATGTTTTCAAACCTGACGTTTCTCCCATAAAACATGTAGCCTTTTACCCTGGTTTTTAATCCCTCCAATTTAAACAATTGGATTAGGTCATTTGGTACAGTGCCGATTACACCTGTGTCGATAAATGTTATTGGCTTGTTTAGGTCTATTCCACTGCTCTGCAAATATCTGAGCAACTGTTTTCTTGTTCTGGACTTTTCATAAACTTTACCGGTAAGCCTTCTTCCAACCTCAACCAACTTTATTGAATC
>JAUWWX010000134.1 GCA_030616665.1 archaeon
CAAGCTTTCGCTACTGCTGCTCATCAGGGTTATGCATGCATTCAAAACAAGCAGGAACACAAGCACAGCAAAAAGGAAGTCGATTGCAATTCCCTGCCCCTTTTCCCCTGGCTTCAATTGCAACCCAAGCGTGGAATTGGGGTCTAGGTCCCTTTCCCTTGGCTTCAAGCGCATTCCCCCTGGCTTACCACGACGTTTGTATCAGGATGCTTTTCAAAGCACCAGTTGCCAACACTAAGGGCTATTCCAAGGGTGCCTGTGCCATCAGGGTCTGTGTCCAGTTCGCCTGTTGATTTTTCAATGCCTCCAATGTATCTGCAGCTCACCTTTCCGACTTTTATGCCGCCTGGCTTGCCTTCAACCCTGTTCAGGTCCGCCCCTGTTGCAAGGTACGCTGTTTCCTGCGTTGTTGCCCTGTTGCTGTGCACCCTTGCAATGGTCGTGCTCATTTCGCTGCATTGGATGCTGTTCTCGCTTGTTTCAAGGAGGCGCTGCGTTTCCATGTTCTTGTTGTAGGTTGTAACCAGAACAAGCAAAAGCAGTACAACAAGCACGACTGCTATGCCAATTATTTCTAGCGGGACCTGCCCTGCTTGCCGCTTTCCACGCACTGTTTTTTTTAAGAGGAGCATATCAAGCCCTCTTCAAGCAGATTTTTTCCCCGCACCAGAAAACCTTTATAATGTATGGGCCTTCTACCGCGTTGATGTCTTTGCTCTCAGCCGGGTTTTCGCTCCAGAAGCCGTCCAATTCAATTTCGGCTTTTGCAGGCCTTCTTAGGGTTGAAACCCCTGCAATCAGGCTTAGCTGCATTTCAATCGCGCCCGCTTTCACGTTTTCTGGTCCGCCGCAGCTCACCTCTCCTGGGTCGTAATGCTGTTGGCTGCCCTCGCACACTGTGATGTCCTGTATTTTGACAATGCCCCTTGGAAAGCTTACCCTAACAAACTGGTTGTTATCCGGCCCAAGGGCGTACACCAAATCTGCCTTGTTCACCATTTTGTCCAAGGCGTTGTTTGCCTGGCTTGCCCTTATGTTCTGGTCGTTTGAGAGATAGCTGTATGTAAAGATTATTGTTACTACAACCAGAATGAAACCCGTTATTAGGATATACTCTATTGCAATCTGCGCTTTTTTTCCAAACATGGCTGCAATATATAGGGCATTGTTAAATAAAACATTTCCCTTTTTTTCCATTCCAGAAAAATCCTTGGAAAAACGCCTGCGGCGAAAACCGTTTTTCCGGGTTAACTCATTGTTTTTAAAGCAGTTTTAGGCTTAATAGTCTAAAATGCCCGCCAAAGCAGAGGAACATTATTTCGGGGAACAGCACGACCCTGCCGCCGCTTTGGAGTCCTCCCAAAAGGAAAGGCTTTTGCAGGCCAGGTTATACAAGCTGTTGCTTGAGAAGTACCTCGATTTGATAAACGAAAGGGAAAGGCGGACAATCGGCGAAATAAAGGCCTTGGTGAATGCAGAGGACCTGACAATCCAATCCATTTTAGCCGATTTTAAAAAGCCCGATTACCTGTTTGAAAAGGACTACCCAACTGTTTCTGAAGGCGTTCTTTCCTTTGTGCAAAAAGAAATAAACTATGTGGAGCCGGAAATTAACCTCAACTATTGGCTTTCAGCCAAAGAGGTTTTTTCCTCAAAGGTTGGCGATGACGAGGACCTTGCTGTCTTCCTCTGTTCGCTTCTCTTTGCGTTAGGCGATAAGGAAGCCTCAGTAATCATCGCAGAGTTGGACAACCTGAGGACGCATGCCTTTGTTGCCACGGAATTCAAGGGAAAGTTCTTCATTCTGGACCCAAGCCAGAAACACGAGCTGCAGCAGTTCTCAGGAACAAAAGAGGAAGCCCTGAAAAAATACAGCTTCAGGAATGCGAAAATAAAGCGCTTTTTGTACAAATTCAACCATAATACCTATGAGCAATTCATGTAGCCCCTCAACCCGGCAGCCGGCAAATTCCGGCTGTGAATTGTGCCATCTTCGCTCATTTCATTCGCTCGATTCCACTGTCCGGCTGGGGTTGGGCCATACATTATAAACAACTTTCATCCAATTCTTCTCTCTGCATGCCCAAGGAGAAGTCAGTTGGCGCTGTTGTATTCAGGCAGCAGGGCAATTGCCCCAAATTCCTGCTATTGCATTACAATGCCGGGCACTGGGGCTTTCCAAAAGGCCACATTGAGCCTGGCGAAACCGAGAAGCACACAATCCTAAGGGAGGTAGAAGAGGAAACAGCCCTAACCAAAGTTGAGGTAGTTCCCGGCTTCAGGCGCTACACAAAGTACTTCTTCAGACTGGGCCAGGAAACGGTTTTCAAGGAAGTGATTTTCCTCCTTGCAGAGTCAAAAGAGGGCAGAGTCAAGCTGTCGCACGAGCACCAGGGCTTTGAATGGCTTCCATTTCAAGAAGCCATGCAGAGGCTGTCCTTCAAGAACACAAGGCAGGTTTTGCAAGAAGCAGGCAATTTTCTCAAGTTGTCTGCTTAGTCTGCTTAGATTTTTTCCTTCCTTGTCCTTTTTTTGCGTGGAATTGTTCTGTCTGGCTTGCTTAGATTTTTTCCTTCCTTGTCCTTGTCTTCTTTGTTTCGCGTTTTTCAATGAACCTGTTAAGTTCCCTTTGGGTAAGCAGCCTGTTCTTCGCGCCCAAATGCATTATCACGCTTTGCGCATTCGCTGTCCCAAAATCCATTGCCTTTTCAACTGGAAAACCCTTCACTATTGCAGCGACAAAGCCTGAGTGGAACGCGTCCCCAGCACCGGTTGTATCTGCAATCTTCACCCTGTAAACAGGCTTGCGGTAATAGTTGCTGCCGTCGAATGCATGCGCGCCCTTTTTGTCCTCTGTTATAACAACTAGTGGAACCGCTTGCTGCAGTTTTCGCAGCTGCTTGCTCAACTGCCTTTCCTTTGTCAACAGCCCTGCCTCTTTCCTGTTAAGCAGCAGGATGTCCACTTTCTTAAGAAGGGGGAGCAGCTTTTTCATTCCAAGCGCTACTTCGCTCATCCCGGGGTTAAAGGAAACGCTTATTCCCCTTGATTCGGCAAACAGGAGGATTTTCTGCAGTATTTTGGGGTGTGAGTGGAAGCTGCTTACGTG
>JAUWWX010000059.1 GCA_030616665.1 archaeon
ATTGAGCTCATTTCCTGAAACAATGAAGAAGCAGCTAGACCACTATCTTTTCAGAAGAAACATCGTTATTGCCCACAGGGACTTTGAAAAGGTCTTCCTCAGAATAAAGCAGAGGAAGAAATTCATAAACATTACCGGCATTGCTTCGAGTGGGCATTACCACTTTGGTCACAAGGTAGACATTGACCTGTTCAGGTTCTTCAAAAAGAAAGGCGCGGTTAATTACTTCTGCGTATGCGACCTAGATGCGTATGACAGCAGACCAAGGATAAAAACCTTGAATGAAGCAAAGAAATTTGCGGTTCTCAATGCAGCAGACGCGCTTGCTCTCGGCTTGAGCGAATGCGACATCTTTGTGCAGGGCAACCAGCGAAAAGAGTACTACAGCTTTGCCTTCGAGCTTGGAAAAAAGATCACTGCAAAAACATTTGAGGCAATCTATGGGCACTTGGATTTAGGCAAGGTCTCAGCAAACCTTTTGCAGTACGCTGACATCCTGCACTGTCAACTGCCACCTTTCTCAGGGAAAATGCCAAGCGTTACAGGCATTGGCATTGACCAAGACCCTCACGCGAGGGCAACCAGGGACATAGCGAAAAGGCTTCCCTATGATTTGGAGATGCCTAGCTTTATCTACTTCAAGCATCAGTCTGGCTTAAAGCAAGGAAGCAAGATGAGTGCTTCCGACCCAGACACAGCTATCTTCCTCAACGACAGCGAGGCAGATGTCAAGAGAAAGATTGGCAACTGCTTTACTGGCGGGAGAAATACCGCAGATGAACAAAAGCGCCTGGGAGGCAGACCTGAAGTCTGCAAAAAATACCAACTTGATTTGTTTCACCTCGAAAGCGACGCAAGGCTGAGAGACATCTTTGAGAAATGCACTTCTGGCAAAAGGCTTTGCGGAGAATGCAAAAAGATTACAATAGAGTACTTGAACAAATTCCTACGCAAGCACCAGGCGAAGGCAAAAAAGGAAATTCCAAAGGCAAAAAAGCTTGTTTTTGGAAAATAGGTTACTCCCATCCAGGCAGCTTCACTGCCTCTATTTCGATTCCAGGCAATTTTTCCCTCATGTCATGCAAAAGCTTTTTGAAAAAGTGGTTGTCCTGCTTCACGACATAAATCTTGTCAACCATGTGCAGCATGGCCAAGTGCTCTATCTTGTTTGCCGTGTTGCCCCATTCAATCACGTCGTTGCAGGTCTTTTTCTTCTTGCCCAAGGCGATCTTGGCCTTTTGCATCAATGCATTTCCAACTGCAATCTCGTTTGTCGCAAAACCAAATCCGCCTGACATGGCATTTGTGTCAATCACCAAGAGCAGGATTACTTCCCTTGCCTTGCTTGCAACCAGGTCAATGAAGGCAGGCTCGGCCTCCCTCTTTGAGAGAAGCGGCACCAGAACCCTTATGCCCTTGCCTTTTCCACCAGGCTTTGGTTCGCTTTTTCCTTTTTCCCCTGGTTGTATTTTGCTCTTTCCTGGCTTGCCTTTTCCCTTTTCCTCATATAGCTTGGAACTGGTCTTTCCTTTTTTCAATTATCTCACCATCGTCCTTCAACAGTTCGCACACGATTCTTGCAAGGGTCCTGCTTATCCCAATCTTCTCTGCAATTTTCGCATGGCCGATTCCCTTCTCTGCCTTTATCATAGCAAGCGCCCTTTCCCTGTATTTCTGGTAGAGTGGGCTTTCAACCACGTAAAAGAAGCCGTCAAAGCTTTTGATTCCCCTAATCTTTCCGCCTTCAATTTCATTCCTGAACTTTGCGCTCAAAATCTTTGCGTTTTCTCTATTCTTGAAGACAAGGAAGCCGTCCGTTTCAAGGCTGTACTTGTCAGGCCTTTTCTCTTTTGCGCTGGCTGACTCTGACTCCTTTTTTGCAGGGATGCCCTGCTCTTTGCCCCTCTTTCCAAGCTTCACGTTTTTCTCAATCTCTTCCCTTGTCTTGTAAACAGCCCTCTTGTATTTTGGGCTGAGCCTGAAGGCAACAATGCTGCCTTCCATTAGCATTTCCTTGAAGCGTGGCAGCTCTTCCTTTCCCAAAAACCGCTCAAACTTTCCTTCAACCCTGTCCTTCAAATCCTTTCCCTTAAGCAAGCCAAAAATCTTCATGTCCAAAGGATTTTCCCTTTCTTTCTCTTTCTCCAACAGCACCCAGACGCCCTTCCTTGCTTTCACAATCTCGTACGCTGCGTCCTGGTCCAGCCCAAGCTGGTTAAATTCCTTTTCCTGAACAAGCAGGGCAAGCTCCTTGCCCTTTGCTGAAACCCTAACTTCCACCATAACCCAATATATTGGTTAATAAAACAATTAAAAAAGACTTATCTCAGCTTAGGATAAAAAAGACTTATCTCAGCCTATGATCTCCAGAGGCCAATAAAACAGCGACTTAGCCTGGTTTGGCCTCTTTTTTGCCAGAGCCTTTTTATTGTTGTAGAGGCTGAGCCCCCTGTCTCATTTATTTAAGGCTTTTTGAAGCTTTGTAACGGCTCTCTTTTTAAGACCTGTAATCCAACCTTGTGAGACCTTTAGGTCTCTTGCAATTTGCTTATGGGTTCTTCCCCGAGAAATTTTTATTAGAACGTATCTCTCCTTTTCGTCTAGAACCTTGGCCATTAGTGCAATAACCTCTCTGTTAATGACAATTTCTAGTGGCTGTCTTTCCTCAACTTGCGTAACCATAATCTGCCCTCCCTTATCTCTTCTGAAGCTTGCTTCTTTTTTGCTTCTAATTTTCTTCAAGGCCTTGCCCATGTAATACCTGGAAGCAAAAAATTTCATAAGGGCTTCAACAGGAATGCTTTCCTTTGGATCAAAGTAATCCAGTTTCCTGAAAAGCATGTCCTTAACAATATCAATTACCGCACTCCGATTTTTTTTCTCGACCTTTCTTTTATTAAGAATAGAAATTATAAACGGCGTCATTCCCTCAACCAACAAAAGCTTTTCTTCAGTAGAAAAATGCTTTATTGGCTTCAAACCAAATGCATTTTCTAGAATTTTCTCCCTGCTTCTAATCTGCTTGTCTTTGCCCCTGCCCTTGTTTACCTTTTCAACATATCCTGGTCTAATCTTGAGTTTGCGGGCAATTGCAGCAAAACTCAAGTTCGTGTTTCCAATCATTTCTCTGGCTTTTTTGTAAAGGGTGTCCCACTTAACCATCTCCATTTTATCATTTCTAATTTTTGTTCTCAACTCCACAAGTTCCTCAGGGGAAAGAATCTTTTCCTCTCGGTTGACCTTGTTAACATAAACCTGGGAAACCTCGCATTCCTTTCTGATGTCCTTAAGTGACATATTCTTCTTTGCCTTTGTTTCTTTCAGAAGCCTGATTACTTCTGGCCTCTTGTCGTGCGCCGGAAAATGCCTTGCTCTTACAGCTCTTTTTTGAATTTTAGAGCTTTCCTTTCTGCTGCGCAGTTTCCTTCCCCATGCCAAAACCTTTTTCTTTGGCATCAGTGCACGCCCCCGAACTTGTGCTCGTCCATTTCCTCCATTGCCTCTTCTACAAGCTTTTCCTCTCTTTCAAGTTCTTTCCTGCTCGGCTTTTCCCTTGCCTCTTCCCCCAAGATGGTTTTCTTGACCTCAATCAGCCTTGCCCTGATTGCATCCCGGATGAAATCGCTCCTGCTGCTGAAAAGGCCGTGCTCTTTAATCAGCTTATCTATTTGCCTGACAAGCTTTGGGTCAATCACAAGGGAATAATGCTTCATAAGCCTTTTTCAGCCCCTAAGAGGTATAACATGTTATATAACATGTTATATAAATTACTTTCCATTGTTAGCCCTCTTTCATGAAGAACTTGTCTATCGCAGTAGAAGCAGAGTAGCACAGGTATCCAAGCAGCCCCAACAGCAGCCATGCCTGCATCCTTAACTCCTCTTTTCAAACAGCAGCATTGAATACATTGCAAGCCTTTCCCCAAGCCCGTTGCCAAGCAGCCTGTTAAGCCTTCTGCTCGGTGTTGCCACTATTTTGCGCTTTACAGCCTTCCAGCCCCTGCCCAAGCCGGCTTCCAGATCCAGGCTGTCAAGCATGTGCAAGTGGCCCCTGCTCTGCATGCCCCTGAACTTGCTCAGCACTTTCCAGAAAAAACCCTTCTCCAAAGGAACAGTCACCAAAACCCGCTTCCTCGAAACCCTCTGCAGCTCTTTCAGTGCAAGCCTCCATTTGGGTACGTGCTCCAATACCTCGGTGCACAAAACAAAATCAAACGAATTGCTTTTGAACGGCAGCCTTTCCGCGTTTATGCCGACAAACCTGCATCCAGGGAAATTCTTTTTTGCAAGAGGCAGCTTTTCAAAGGCAAAGTCGCCGCCAAAGACATTCTGGCTGAATCTTCTTGCAATGCCCTCAAAGTGGCCTTGGGCGCAGCCAACCTCCAAGAAAAACTCGTTCCTTTCAAGCTTTGCAACCTCTTCAACGATCAGTTGCTCCCTGGCCTTGTTGCCAAGCAGCCTGCCCCTCAAATCCCGATAATAGAAATTCTGGTCGTTCAGCTCAACCATTTCAACCCTTCTTCAAGCCCTTCACAAACTCAAAAGCAGAGGTTGCAGCGATTGCGCCTGAGCCAGCAGCGACAACGGTCTGCGCAAGTTCTCCTGTGATGTCGCCGGCAGCAAACACGCCAGGCATGCTTGTTGCATTCCCCTCATTGACCGCAACATAACCATGCTCATCCAAACGCAAGCCAAGCTGCTTTGCCAAAGCATTCCTTGGCAGCATTCCAATGTAGATGAACACGCCGTCAACGCCAAGGCTTTTTTCTTCACCGCTTTCCCTGTTCTTTACCTTCACTGCCTGCACGCTTTCCTTTCCTTCGATGCCAGTAACCTGCGTGTTCAATAGCATTTCAATACCTGCCTCCTGCAAGGGCTTCCCGTAAATTGCGTCAAAGCCGGGCGTTTCCGCATACTCAACCAAGAAAACCTTTTTGCATATTTCGCCAAAGAACAATGCAGCATTCGCGCCACTATTTCCTGCGCCGACAACTGCAACCGCTTTGCCCTTGAAGCCAGGGCCGTCGCAGGTAGCACAATAACTCACACCCTTTCCGTACAACTCTTTCTCGCCAGGCACGTTCAGCATTCGGTACTTGCTGCCAGTTGCCAAAATCACCGACTTTGCCCCTACCTTCTCCTCTCCCTTATTAATATCCAATTCAAAGCCTTCTCCCTTTTTTTCAATTCCGGTAACCTCTGCCGCTTCCTCCACCTCTACGTCAAACTCTTTCAAGTGAGAGGCCATTTTCTGCATCAGTTGCATGCCCCTAATCCTTCCTATGCCTGGGTAGTTCTCGACCCAGACTGCCTCGGCTGTCTGGCCTCCAAGCGCCTTTAGGTCAAAAATTCGCACTCCCAAAGCCTTTCTCTTAGCGTACAAGGCAGCGGTGATACCTGCACTGCCTGCCCCCACGATTGCAACGTCAATCGCTTCATTTTCCGCCATATTATCCAAAAAATGATAGGGTGGCGGAATTATTAAAAACCACAAGGTATTAATATAAAGGAAAATACAATCTATCCGGTGTGATGAAGGTATGAAGAAAGAGTTATTCCTTTTGGGATTTGCCACGGTTCTGATTCTAGGACTAGTTTTTGCAGACGCTATTCTATTTGCAGGGAGGTCTAGGAATGTGTATTATCAGGGTTCAACGCCCCTAGAGGTTAATTATCAAGTTGATCCAGGGCAGACATTAACAGTTAGGGGCAATGTTATGGTGGATAGCGAAGTTCACTTTTTCGACTTCGTAAAGTTGGAGGTCAAAAATGATTATTTTGTACAAGCTTACATAAAAGATTACAGTAACTCTTCAAAGGGTACAGAGGGCGAATGGAAAGAAGACGGCAGTCCTGTGAAGAACGACGAATGGGTGGGTGCAGACATCTACATTTATGGAACCTGCATAGCAAGCAACAGCGAACAAGAAGACAACGGAATCTTTTTCCATAACTATTATACTACTGACAAGGGTATAACGCAATACAAAAAGATTGAGTCAGATTTCTTGGCAAGATCGGAGGAAGCTGCCCCGACAGGCGAACTAAAAGCGGTGTTGAATGTGGACAAAAAAAGCGGCGACAAACCTCTTTCAGTAAAATTTGAC
>JAUWWX010000093.1 GCA_030616665.1 archaeon
CAATAGCAGTCATAAATACAGTTCCGGCAATGCTCATAGACATTGATGCGCGAAAGCCAGTTCTTGCCAACAGGTTTGGCGGAATCTCCGGACCTGCCATAAAGCCCCTTGCCCTGAAATGCGTTTACCAGATTTTTGACTCGGTTAAAATCCCGATACTTGGAATGGGCGGCATTTCAAACGGAAGAGACGCAATCGAGTACGTCCAAGCAGGGGCAACAGCTGTTGGCATTGGAAGCGGTGTCTTTTACAGGGGCATAGGTGTTTTCAAGAAAGTCTGCGCTGAAATGCAGCAGTGGATGCAGGCAAACAAGGTTGGAAGCCTTGACGAAATTAGGGGTGCAGCGCATGGCTAGGTTTTCTCGGCTAAGGGGTTTAGGGCAAAGGATTAGAAAGAGCAAGCAGTTGAAAAGAAGCAGGAAAGCACAGGACGGAGAAGTGTTGCAAGCGAGAAGGAAAAAGCAATTTGAACGCCAGGTACGGGGGATGAATTTGTATGGCAAGGCAACAGCAATAATAGAAGAATTTGGCCTGCCTTCAAACCAAAAAGGCAGAAGCATTCTCACAGCAGAACTGCAAAAAACCTTTTTTGAAAGGCTTAAAAAAGAGAAAGGCAGGCTGACAGGCCAGGAAAAGAAGTGCCTTGACCTTGTTGCAAGATTCCAAGTAATACAGTTGGTTTTGTGGGCATATCAACGAAACTACAAAAACATTCCAATAAAAAAAGCCTTAACAGCAAACAGGCTTGCAGTAGAAATCGTGAAAAGAGCTGAAAAGACAGTGGCTAAAGGAAATCCTGAACTAAAAAAGTATTTTCGAAACGTAAGGACAAAAGCAGAAGAGAGAGTAAAGGAGTTTGTGTTTAAGATAAAGCACGGTGGAGGGGAAACCCTTGTTAGGCCATGGCAAAAAAACCTGTTGGAAGCAGCTGACGCCGGGGAGTCATTGATTGAATTTTCAGGAAATCAGCTGCCTGAATTCACGCAAATAGGCTTTGATATAATAGATGAAATTGTCGCTGAACATCTGCCGATGGAAAGATAGGAAATTGGAGGCAAAGCAATGATTGAAACAGTTATCCTGGACTGGTCAGGGGTTGTTAGTGATGACTTGGAGGCAGTATGGCTTACCTCAAATGACATCCTGAAAGGAAGAGGCGCAAAGCCTGTTTCCTTAGAGCAGTTCAAAGAACTCTTTGAGCTGCCGTTTATGAATTTTTACAAAAAGATTGGAGTCAAAATAACTGAAGAGGACGAAAGGCAAAGATGGGACAGGGTTTTTCCAAAGTATTACAACAGGGTGAGGATTATGCCAAACGCAAAGCATGCAATTGAAAAGCTAAAGCAGGACAAGAAAAAAATCATTGTGTTCAGCGCCCACAACCAAAAGCTATTGTTAGACGAGTTGAAAAGCTATGGCCTGCAGGACCTAGTGAACGAGGTACACGCAAGTGTGAACGACAAAAGGGAAGAGATTTCAAAGCTTATTGAAAAACATGAAATAGAACCAAGCAAGACCGTTTACGTCGGAGACATGCAGCATGATATCGAAACAGCAAACGGAGCAGGAATAAAAAGTATAGCCGTTCTGAGCGGCTACGACACCAAAGAAGACCTGGAAATGGAAAAACCAGACTATATAATCAACGATTTGGGGGAACTGCCAGGGCTGATTGAAAAGATTGAAGGTGAAGCTAATGGGTGAAAATACAGGGCAACCAAAAATTGTTGCAATCAAAAGAATTGTGCAGGAAACGCCAAGAATTAAGAGCTTCTATCTTGACTGCGTTATGAATGCATTGCCAGGGCAGTTTGCAATGGCCTGGCTTCCAGGGATTGACGAGAAGCCGTTTACCCTAACTGCGGCAGGGAAAGAGGGTGCAATAACAGTGCAGGAAAAGGGAAAATTCACAAAAAAATTGTTTGAATTGCGAGAAGGAAGCAAGGTTGGAATTAGGGGCCCCTACGGAAACGGGTTTGACATTAAAGGAGTAAAGCATGCCTGCATTGTTGCAGGGGGCTGCGGAGTAGCGCCAATTCTTCTCTTGGCAGAGCAGTTGTCAAAGCAAGGCATTGAGCTTGCTGTAATCAACGGAGCGAAGACAGCCAAAGAGTGCCTTTTCAGGGAAAGGCTGGGCAAGGCAGCAGGCAACTTATACATAACAACTGATGATGGCAGCCTTGGGGAAAGGGGGTTTGCAACAGACGTGCTGCAAAAGCTTCTGGAAAAGGAGAAATTCGACTGCGTGTATGGCTGAGGCCCTGAAGCGATGCTGAGGAAAGTGTTTGAATTATGTGAAGGGGCAGGGGTGAAATGCCAGCTGAATTTGGAGAGATGGATGAGGTGTGCAATAGGAATTTGCGGCAGCTGTGCAATTGGAAAATTCCTTGTTTGCAAGGACGGCCCTGTTTTTTCTTCTGAGCAGTTGCGGCAGACAGCAGAATTTGGGAAAGGGGCGATGCTTAAATCCGGGAAGGTTGTTCCAATTAAGGAATTTGCACTATGGAGGCAGTAATTCATTTTAAAAAGAGAATTGTGACACAATTTTTAGGTGGGAGCTAGTTGCATCCAAAGAGAAAAAAGCTTTGGGAAGAGATTGCCGCTTGGCAGGAACAGTTTGAGAACCGCTTAATTAAGACCATTGGGAAAAGGAAGCTGCCGACTAAGAACATTGTAAGCATTGAGGATTTAAGCAAGGAAGACATGCAGCTAATTTTTGACTGCGCCCGCTTATTTAAAGAATTCATTGTAAAGCCAGACAAGAAAATTAACCTCTTGAAGGGCATGTCCCAGATAAACTTTTTCTTTGAGTCAAGCACGCGGACAAGGGTTTCATTTGAATTGGCCGGAAAGCATTTGAGCGTTGACACAATCAATGTAACGGGAAGCGCAAGCACTATTGAGAAAAAGGGCGAAACACTGAATGACGTTGCCAGAACACTGAACGCAATGCACGCAGACATCATAATTTTGAGGCATGCAAGGGCCGGTTCCCCTGGGATGATTGCCGACCAGATAAGCGCGCCAGTGATTAATGCTGGCGACGGATGGCACGAGCATCCAACGCAGGCTCTTTTGGACCTGTACACAATGCTGGACAAAAGGGGCCAGATTTCTGGCCTAAAGGTTGCGATTGTTGGGGACATCAAGCACAGCAGGGTAGCAGGCTCACTGATTAGGGCGCTGAACTGCTTTGGCGTTGAGCCAAACGTTGCAGGGCCTCCAACACTGATTCCATACGGCCTTGAAAAGGTCTTCAAATGCAGGGTCTTCCACAACATCGAGAAAGCAGTTAAGGGCGTTGACGTAATCTATGCCCTGCGAATCCAATTGGAGAGGGCTGCCGGAGGCGACATTCCCTCTGTGAGGGAGTACAGCAAATGCTATTGCATTAACCTGGAAAGGCTTGCAATGGCAAAGTTTGACGCAATAGTAATGCACCCTGGCCCAATAAACAGGGAGATTGATTTGAAGACCGAGGTAATGGAATCTGACAAAAGCGCTGTAGAGGACCAGGTAGAGAACGGGTTTGCAGTAAGGCTCGCGCTTTTGTACCTGATGCTTGGAGGCGAGAGAAGATGAGCAAGCTGCTGATTAAGAACGGCAGGCTGGTTGACCCGGCAAACAAAGTAGACAAGGAATTGGATGTCTTGGTTGAGAATGGCAAGATAAAAGAGCTTGCAAAGGGCATAAAGGTAAAGGCGGATGAAACCATTGAGGCAAAGGGCTTGATTGTGGCGCCTGGTCTGATTGACATGCACGTTCACTTGAGGGAGCCGGGCAGGGAAGATAAGGAAACTATTGCAACTGCTTCGAGGGCTGCTGCAAAAGGCGGTTTTGCAACAATTGTCGGGATGCCAAATTCTACACCGGATGCAGACAACCAGACAGTTATTGAATTTGTTTTAAGCAAGGCAAGAAAGGAAGCCATTGTAAATGTGCTGCCTGTTGGCGCAATCACAAAGAAAAGGCAGGGAAGGGAATTAGCGGAGATTGGCGAGCTGAGGAAAACAGGGGCTGTTGCCGTAAGCGATGATGGTTCAGACGTGCAGGACGCAAACGTGATGAGGAAAGCCTTGGAATACTGCACTATGTGGAGCATGCCTGTTTTGTCCCATTCAGAGGACGGGGATTTGGCTGCTGGCGGTGTAATGCATGAGGGCTTTGTTTCAACTGAACTGGGCTTGCCTGGCAAGCCAGCTGCTGCAGAGGAAGTGATGGTTGCAAGGGAAATCATTCTAAGCGGGCTTGCTGGCTGCCCAATCCACTTCTGCCACGTTTCAACAGCCGGAAGCGTTGATTTGATAAGGCTGGCAAAAAAGCAGGAAGCAAAGGTTTCTGCTGAGACCTGCCCTCATTACTTTACGCTGACAGACGAGGCAGTTAGGGGCTATAATGCAAACGCAAAGGTCAACCCTCCCCTGAGAAGCAAGGCTGATTTGAAGGCTGTGAAAAAGGGCCTGCAGGATGGAACAATTGACGTGATTGCCTCTGACCCCGCGCCGCACTTGCTTGTTGAAAAGTTCAGGGAATTTTAATTGTGCGAGAACGGCATTGTTGGCCTTGAA
>JAUWWX010000096.1 GCA_030616665.1 archaeon
CCGCACTCCCAATAATCCTGACCAGCAAATGCTGCTTGTCAAAGTAGAGGCATTCCTCGTCCAATGCTTTGTTGTAGCTTATCTTAAGCCTTACATCTGTCTTTGTAGGGTAGTTGCCTGCAATCATGCCCTTCAATACAAGCGTTGCCTCGCCGTACAGGCTGTCCTCGCTTTCCTCATCCAAATTAACGATTACCCTAATTGTCCCGGTTAGATCCTGCTTTTCCGAAACGGTTGTTGGCAGGCTAACGCTGACAGAAAACTCCCGCGGAAAGCTGGCATCCCTTTCCAGCTCGTAGCCAATCCCTGTAACCTCTTGCCTTGCATCATTGCGTATGCTGAAGCTAAAGGTCTTTTCCCTGCTCTCCTTTGGGATGTCAATCGTGAATGGACCAACTATGCTGAGCAGGTCGTGCCTTGCAATCGCCAATTCCGTTTCATAGCCCTTGTAGTCTGCAACGCTTACAACAAGGTTGTAGAAGCCTGGGTCAAGGCCGTTCTTGAAATTGTATTCTCCAAGCAAGCCCTTTCTTGTGCTTCCTGTTCCGCTGATTGAGGCAACAATATTTCCTTTCCCATCCCTTATCTGGACCATTGCGTCTTGTACAGCATCTCCATTCTCGGCGTCCAAAACCTTTACAGTAAATGGCTCGCCGATTTCTATTTCCCTTGGCGAAACAGTAACCATTAATGGCTTGTTCCTCTCAACCTCGAAAACAAAGTTCTCATTCAAAACAGATTCACTGGCTGCCTGCATCTTTATTTCGGCCTTGCCCTCAGAAACCGCCCTGAAGTAAGCTCTTACCTTCCTGCTTCTTTCAGGGCTTACCCCCAGGCCAGTTACAGTAATGGAAGTAGTTTCCCCCTGCTGCTTGAATCCAAGCGGGTTTTCGCTTAACTGGGCTTCCTCGCTGCCACTGCCCCACTCAAGGTAGCCCTGGCCTGAAAGGTCTGCTCCTGCAGGAAGCGCTTGCTGCTGCTGGTCAACAAAGTTGTCAACGTCATAGCCGGTAAACTGAATTTTTGGCGAGGTCTTGTCTGTGTCAAGTTTAAGTGTAACGTTCAACGGCTTTTTCGCGCTCAAATCAATTTCAAGCGCGTACACCTCCTCTGTGACTGCCTTGAACAGCTGCCTCTCAACATACAGGCCGTTGGGCATGACGAAGAAGTAGTTGCCGCAAAGCTGTTCCTCGCATCTTGCCCCTGACGCAAACACCTTTACAACCGCCTTTTCGTCAGCAGCATACAGCGAGGTTTTTGTTTCAGTAAACAACTCTTCCCCAAGCTCGCTGTCCAAAGGAGTTCTGAAGAATTTGCCGCCTGCCTCTGACCACGCCCTGTAATGCACCTCAATTTCCTCAGCAGAAATCGGTTCATTGGCCTTTACCCTCACCTTTACTACAACGGTGTTTTCCGGCTGCTCAAAGTAAAGCTCAACAAGCTTGTTTGGCTGCCCGGCTTTTCCGGCATTCTGCTTGTCTGCTGTCTCATTCCCGGGGGAGGGCAGGGGCTGGTAGCTTTTGCCGTAAAAATAACTGCTGGCGGTTGCCTCAAAGCCCGTTATTCCGGCTTGCTGCGAGTCCACAAATGCAACGCCGTCTTGGCCAACCCTCACATGCACGCCGCCTCTTTCAACGCCGCTTGGCCAGGTTGTCTGAAAGCCAAGCCAGTAGTTTTCCCCAGGCGTAATTCCCTCAGCTTCTTCTCCAAACTGGTCAAAGACCCCTGTAAATGCTATTGTCGGCGCTATTCCAACAGCTGCCTCACCCAAATTGACCTGCACTGTTTCCTTGCCCTCTACGAGAATCCTCTGCGAAAAGGTTTCCCCGTCTGTTGTCTCAACCTTTACAATTGCTTCCTTGTTTCCCTCGCTGTCAAAGAAAATCCTTCCTTGTGAAATCGGGCCGTCAAACAGCAATTCGCCTGCCACGCTTTCAATTACAACGTAGCCTGCTGCAGCATTTCCCTCCGAATCCAAAACCTGCAGTTCTACAACGTCAACAGGCTTTGAAAGCTCTATCACCATCTGGTTGTCCTTGTTTGCCTCAACCAGCTTTTCCCCGTAGCCGAGCTGCATCTCCTTTTGCGCTTCCACAACAGCAAGTGTTCCGGTCTTGGCGACAATGCTTGCATAACCACTAACATCTGTTTTAAGCGAAGGAATTCCCAGTGGAAAAAGCTGCCCTGCAACCTTTTCACTGAAACTTAGGTCAGCGTTGTTTGCCATTGCCTTGTAGGAATCAAGGACACTTATCCCCAAATAGCTGCTGTTTGCGCTGTCGGCAGATTCAACAACCAATGACATTGTTTCAGTTTCCGCAACGCTTACTTTCTCCCTTGCCGGCAGAAACCCCTGCTTGTATGCCGTAACATAAAATTGTTCCGGACTCAGCCCGCTAAATTCAACGGTTCCGCCAAAGCCTGTTACCTCCCTGCCCAAAAGGTTTCCGTTCAAGTCAAACAGCTGAACGCTTGCATCGCCCAGCGGGGTTTGCCCTGCAAAGACAGTTACAACCAGCCTGGTTCCGCCCTTTTCAAGGACAACCAGCCACAGCTCTTCGTCCTGCCTCATTGTCCTGCTTTCATCATAATCCAGGGAATCATATTTCAGGAAGCCCTCTTTTTGCACAATCAGCCTAGCGCTTGTCCCCTTGGGAATGGAAAAAACGATTTCGCTTCCCTCTATTGTCCTTTCCTCAACGCTTGTGTCGGTTTCCCTGTCCCACACAATCACCTTCGGGCCCTTTACTGGGCTGCCTTCCTCGTCCAAAATGCTTACAACAAGCTTTGACATTCCTGCAAAGCTTGCGCTGCTTCCAACAAGGCTTATCCCCTTCAGCTCGCCGTCCAAAAAGGAATAATTTCCTGTAAGCGTTTCATAGCCGTCTGCCTGAACCCTTACAAAAACATCCATGTTTGCCGGAATGCCTGCAAAGCTTGCCTTTCCCTCACTGTCTGTTGTCTCGCTTTTTGTCTGGCCCCTCCACTCCGCTGTCACAACAGCATTCCTTATGGGGTCGCCTGTGTCCGAATCAACAAGCTGTATTTTTCCAACAATTGCCTCTATCTTGCGTTCCATACTGATGGCTGCCGAAAGCCTTTCCTTTGTCACAGAAACCATCTGCTTGGATTGCTTGAAACCATTCTTTTCCGCAACAAGTGCCAGCTCTGTCCCAAGCGGAATGCCCTGCAGCGTTATGCTTCCGCCGTTTGCCACCTTCTGGGGGCTTGCCACAAGGTTTCCGGAACTGTCCTTCACCGTTACGGTTACACCTGAAACGCTCTCCTCAAACTGGTCAGAGAAACTAATCACAATCTCTGTGTTGACCGAGCTGCCGACAAACAGCAAGCCATACGCGCCTGCAACTAGCAGAACAAGCAAGGCAACCGTAATCGGAAAGGCAGGAAGCCCCTTTTCTTCCAAGAAGTCGTTGTAGGCGTAAACAGGAATGCCTTTTTCCCCCAAAAAGTCCAGCAAGGACTAGTACTTTTCCTCCAAAGAGGTGTAAATGCTTGAAAGCCTTTCACTAA
Organism: archaeon; assembly: GCA_030616665.1. Lineage (GTDB taxonomy): Archaea > Iainarchaeota > Iainarchaeia > Iainarchaeales > JAFCCL01. The sequence continues at coordinate 3,532 of JAUWWX010000096.1, forward strand.
ACATCTTGGTTCACTTTCTTACTTTCCCCGATTATCATTTCAGCCTTTCTAATTACTTTCTTTCACTTTCTTACTTTCCCTGATTAACAATCCAGCCTTCCTAATTAATTTCTCCTTCAACTACTATATTAATCTTTATATAATAAACCAAAATTACAATAAACCAAATTCAAGGCAGTTTCCCCATTCAGGGAAAACAAAATAAGAGAAGGCTAAAGTGGTATATTAAGGTTTTGAGACGGCAAATTTACGCAAACCCTTTAAAGGGATTCACTTCCTGCCCTTTGCCTTTTTCTTTCCAAGCTTTACAATCCTTGCCTCTTTGACAACTGGCTTTTCTTCGTGCAACAGGCCTACTTTGGCTTCGCCCTTCTGCACAAGGGCCGCAAGGATTTTCCTGCCTTGGACAACGCCCCCAAGCAGGCCAAAGAAAGCCCCTCCAATCAGGTCAATGAAGAAGCCGACTATTATCAGCAGAAGCTCAAAAAGAACGCCGAAAAATCCGGCAATCCCGCTCAGTTCAGGCGAGTAGGCGATTAGAATAGGCAGCTTGCTAATCAAAAGCAGGATGGCAATGACCCTTATGAAAAAGCCACCAACAACGGCTGTAATTGCGCCGCCTATCGCGCCGTCAAACGCCCCGCCCCTGACTGCCCTTGCAGTCCTCAAGCCTGCCCAGGCAATCACTGTCCAGTAAATGAGCATAAACGCAAGGTTGATTCCGCCCAAGACAAACACGTTCGCGGTTTGGTCTAGGGCAAGGTCGGTGAAGAGGTCTATCGCCGTGAATAAAACCGCGTGGATAAAAAACAGGCTTACAAGCGCAATTATCGGCAGCTTTACATTTGACAAGTAATCCTTCATAATTTCCATGATTAAATAACCCTTTTCACTTATTTAAATTTTTCTTTTGCCGGAAATCTTTTCCCTCACTGCTTGCAGCCCAG
>JAUWWX010000141.1 GCA_030616665.1 archaeon
CTTGTAACGCCGCAGTGTACCGTAATAAAATCAACCCCGTCATTGCAATGCTTCTCAATTGAATTGAACAAGTCATCCTCGCTTACCTCCTCCAAATCCTTTCCGACAAACGCTTGGTAAACAGGCACTGTCCCAATCGGAACAGCCGCCTTTTTCACAATCGCTCTCCTAATCGCATCAATGTTGCCGCCAGTACTCAAATCCATTACAGTGTCAGCGCCGTACCGCACTGATATCTTCATCTTTTGCAGTTCCCCACGCAAGCTTGCCATTAGCGGGGAAGTGCCAATGTTTGCATTGACCTTTGTCCTCAAGCCAGCGCCAATCGCAATAGGCCTAAGCCTTTTGTGCTTAACGTTTGCTGGCAAAACAGCTTTCCCGGATGCAATAAGCTTCCTAAGCTGCTTGGCCCCAACAGGCTCGCCTTTTGCAGCAGCCTTCATCTCCACTGTCACCTTTCCCTTCCTTGCAAGCTGCAATTGTGTGCTCATTTTCTTCCCTCAATTTTTTCAACCATTCTTTTTGCCGCTTGCCCCGGATTGTTGCTGCAAACGATTGCCGAAATCACTGCAACAGAATCAGCGCCTGCCTCAAGCACAAGCTGCACGTTCCCTTCATTTATGCCGCCAATTGCAACAATTGGCAATTTAGCCCCTTCTTTAACCTCTTTAATTAACTCAATTCCAGCTGGCTTCCCAGCATCTGGCTTTGTTTTTGTCTCAAAGATTGGGGAAACGCTTACATAATCTGCTCCCTGTTTTTCTGCCTGCAGGGCCTCTTCCAGATTATGAACTGTTACTCCAATTATTTTCCCCCCTTCTAGAAGCTTCCTTGCAATTGCAATTGGCATATCCTGCTGACCCAAATGAACGCCGTCAGCGTCCACAGCCAATGCGACGTCAACGTCGTTGTTTACTAGAAACAACACGTCATGCTCTCTGCACAATGCTGCAATCTCTTTTGCTTCTGTAACCATTTCAGCAGTGCTCTTTTCCTTCTCCCTGTACTGCACTATTCTGCAGCCTGCTTCAATTGCCTGCTGTACATCAGCAACTATGCCCTGCTTTGAGAGCTTACTGTCAGTGATAAAATAAAGCCCGCTGAGCTTGCTCATTTAAATTCCTCGATTTTCTGCATTTTTTTAACTGTGTCAGCGTCAAGGCTGTACAGTGCATCAAAAAGCTGTTGCTTAAAAGCAGCTGGCTCCTTTTCCTTCTGGGCAGCCAACTCTGCCGCTATTCCAAAGCAGCTCAAGGCAGCAGTGCTTGCTTTGCCTGCATCCCTTTCCACAGCAGCAAAGCAGCCAAGCACCGAAGCAGCCAAGCAGCCTGTTCCAACAAATCTGCCAAGCAATGCATGGCCGTTTTTAATCAGATAGCTCTTGTCTGCAGATGCAACAACGTCATGCTCGCCTGTTACAACAACGACGTTCTTTCTTTCCTTTGCAATCTTTGCTGCGAGCAGTGCAACATTCTCTTTAACCTCTGTGGCCTCAACACCTTTGGTGAAAACGTCTGCTCCAGCAAGCTTTGCAATCTCGCTGCTGTTTCCCTTCACGATGTCCACTTGCACCGAATCCAAAATCTGGAATGCCTTATCTGTTCTCAAGGCTGTTGCGCCAACGCCGACAGCATCAAATACAACAGGATGCCTTAATTCATTTGCTTTCTTTGCTGCCTCAATCATGCTTTCAACCAATTTCGGTGTAAGCGTTCCAATGTTCAGAACAAGCGCGTTTGAAATGCCCTGCATTTCACTGCTTTCCTCAACTGCGTGAGCCATTACCGGCAGCGCGCCAACCATTCTCACAACGTTTGCGCAGTCGTAAATAGTAACCCAATTTGTTATATGGTGAATCAATGGCTTTTCTTTCCGCACCTTTTCAAGCAATGCTGCTGCATCAATCAATTAAAACCACTATTATTTGGGTAGTAGGGAATATTATAAAACGATAATTTAATAACGTTTTTAACAGAGAAGTTATTTGGAATGGCATTGAAGCATTTTGTTGCAATCCTGAGGCCCCTGAACTGCATTATGGCAGCATTTGGCACATTCATTGGATACAGTGTTGCCTCTGGGATGATTCAATTCCAATTGGGGATAGGCATTGCAATGGTTGTCGCCTTTTTGGTTTGCGCTGGCGGCATGGCTGTAAACGACTACTTTGACAGGTTTGTGGACAAGAGCTTACATCCAAACAAGCCGATACCAAGCGGCAAGATTTCGCCAAAGGCCGCAATGGCTTATGCCTGTATCCTTTTCCTTGCAGGCAACCTGCTTGCATTCTATTACTTGCCGGCAACCGCTTTTGCGATAGCCTTTGCCTTCACAATCCTCCTAATTGCCTATTCGCGTTTCCTTTCGAAGGCAAAGTATGCTGGAAATCTCGTTGTTGCGTCTGGAACCGCCTTTACCCTTGTATTCGGCGCCTCGCTGATTGGGAATTATGCAGTGATTGCCTGGCTTGCCCTGGCTGCCCTGTTTGCAAACCTTGCCCGCGAGTTGATAAAGGACATTGAGGACTTGAAGGCAGACAAGGGCTTCAAGAAGAGCCTGCCAATGGTTTTGGGCGAGAAGAAAACCCTTTGGTTTGTCTTTGCCTACTACCTAGTCGCAGTCATCGCAGTCTATGTTCCGGTTTTTGTGAACTGGTTCAACAGCCTTGCCTTCATTGCGCTTGTCTCAATCGCAAACCTGGTCTTTGTGGCAAGCCTTTGGAAGGCAAGAACGGGAGAATTTGCAAGCGCGCAAAAGCTTTCAAAAGTGGGAATGCTAGTTGCATTAATTGGGTTCTTGACCGGGGTGATTCGACTACAAATTCTTTTTTCCATCCTCAAATCACCCC
>JAUWWX010000029.1 GCA_030616665.1 archaeon
CCTCCCACTACCCAGCCAGAGCCTACAGGGTTGCAGGAATGCCCTTTTGAATGCTGCCCTGGTGTGGAATATGTTAGGAGGGATTGCCCAGGCCCCGAGCTGGTCTGCCAGAACAATCTGTGCGTGCAGGCTGGCGGTTACACTGAACAGCTGTTGCTGCCTGCTGACTTAACCCAGCTTACTTTTTTTGAAGAAGAAGAGGGCAAGGCTGTTGACCCTGACTGGAGCCCTGACGGAGGTCAAATTGTTTTTTGCCTTGTGGAAGGCGGGACTAGAACATTATACTTAATCAATGCAGATGGAACCCGGCTCACAGAAATTGGTTTAGGCTTCGACCCCTCTTGGAGCCCTGTAGAAGACAAAATAGCATATGTCTCGAATGACCAAATTTACACTATGAATTCTGATGGAAAAGAAACCACTCAATTAACAACTGAGTATAGTAATGGGGTTCCTGCTTGGAATCCAGATGGAACTAAAATTGTATATGCTTATTATGAAGCTGGAAAAGCATCAATTTGGATAATGAATTCTGACGGAAGCGGAAAAATCCCTTTAACTGCTTCTGCAGATGGAGAATGCAGTCTTCCATCTTTTAGTTATGATGGCTCAAAGATTGTTTATGTTAAGGGGCCAACATGGAACACTCTCGTTGAAATGCTGCCAACAAAATTAAATGAGATTTGGGTTATGAATTCTGATGGTTCAAACAAACACAGGATATATTCGCCAGGGGACAGCTACCAATGGCCATTTCAGCGAGCATGGAATAAGAACAATGAAATCTTATTCCTTAAAAACGGGATTTATGAGGATAAGCTTCCAAAAATGTTTATTATAAACCCTGATGGAACTAATCCTAGGCATATGTTCAGTCTTCCAAGAGATTCTCTTGGCAAGCCTGAACTATTTTATCTTGACCCTGTTTGGGATAACGCTGGCACCAAAGTAGTAGCTGTTAAAAAAGCAATAGACGGGCCGCAAAATATCGTTACATTTTCCTGGGAAGGCTGAGCCCTTTAAAATTGTTTTCCTGCTCTTTTTGAATTCTATGTTCAACCGCAAACTTCGCAGAATTGCAACTGCATACGTTGCGCTGCAGCTTGTTATCTGGGTTAAGTGCGCTGCCTTCTTTTCCCTGTATGGGGTTGGAAGGGTTGCAAGGTTCAACAAGGCGTTCTTTCCGGCAGAGGCAATAACGTTCAACTTTTTCTTTCACGGGGCAATGCATGTGGGGATATTGGTGCTTGCCCTGCTGTTTGGGAAGAACATGCGCAGGCTTGAATGGCTTAAGCTTGTTGTGGTTGTGCTTATCGCGGTTGCATTGCACAATGTTGCATACTGGTTTAGCAACTCGCACCCAAGCCTTGCCTACAATGCGCAGGACTTTGTGTCTGACAGTGTGCTGTTGCTTGCCTTTGTTGTAGCTGGATTCTTGTTGAACAAATCTTGGCAAAGAAGAAAACGGGCGAATGCAGCAAAGCAAAAGATTTAAATGCTTGCACGCCTTAAGTCTGTACCGTGATTGAAGAGAAAGAACTTCTTGAAGCGCTTAGGTTGTCGCCGGTTAAGTTGCTGCACTTGGAAAGGCTTTCTGACAGCGTCGGCCTGAGGCAGCATGCAATTCATGGTGTTCCGTTGCTCGAGAGCGGTTACACTGTTGACGACAACGCCAGGGCCTTAATTGCAATGCTTGATTTTGGGGAACTGTTCCAAAGGGAGGGTGCAAGAAGCCACTGCGTCAAATTTCTCTCTTTCCTGAATTTCATGCAGATGCAAAGCGGTTGGTTCAGGAACACCCTTAGGTTTGACAGGCGTTTTTCTGAGACAGGGGGAAGCGGAGACTGCTTTGGAAGGGCTGTCTGGGCCTGTGGAAGGGCTGTTAACAGCTGGCTGGACGAAAATTACAGAACAAACGCCAGAAAGATGCTGCAAAAAGCCTTGCCTCTCGTATCACAATTGAGCGACCCAAGGCCTGTAGCGTTTGCTATGCTTGGACTCTGCGAGTTTGCAAAGGCAGAACCGAAAAAAATCGAGGTGTTTGAAACAATCGAGCAACTTGGGCTTACCCTAACAGGGATGTTTGAGCTTAACTCAAACCAGGAATGGCAGTGGTTTGAGGACATATTGACATACGACAACGCAAGGATGCCCCAAGCAATGTTTGCAGCCTTTCAGGCCAGCGGCAACAAGCGATTTTTGCAGGTTGCAGAGAAAAGCTTCCGCTTCCTTGAGGAAAAAACCCTTGAAGGGGAAATGTTTGTTCCAGTCGGCCAAGACGGCTGGTTCCCAAAAGAGGAAGAAAAGGCATTGTTTGACCAGCAGCCGATTGAGGCAGCTGCCATGGTTCAGGCTGCAACAGCCGGCTTCTTTGCAACAAGCAACGACGATTACAAGAAGACTGCTTTAACCTCCTTTAACTGGTTCTTTGGCGGAAACAAGCTTGGCGCATCGTTGTACGACAAGAAGACAGGCGCGTGCTTCGACGGCTTGACGCCAAAAGAGGTGAATTTGAACCAGGGAAGCGAAAGCCTTGTTGAATTCCTGCTCGCAAGGTTTTGCGTTGAGAAAATGAGGCGGCAGAAGATTTAAATTCCTAAAAGCAGTTCTTTTTTCAATGCAGTGCACGTTAAACTTTTCATCTGAAGAAAAATCAGGCCTGTTGCGCTTTTTGAAGCAATTCCCTAAAAAAAAGACAAACAATGCCTTCGAGCTGCTCAGATGTAAGATTGGCGAAAGCACTGCAACCCTCTACACATCCGGCAAGCTTCTCTTGCAGGGCAGCGACTGCGAAAAGGCCAGGGAAAAGATTCTCATGGGGGTTGACCAGGATGACGAGCCAGTCCTCGGAATTGATGAAACAGGCAGGGGCGAAGCAACAGGCTCGTTTGTCATAGCCGCCGTTCTAGCAAAGCCGAGCAAGATGAGGCAGTTGAGGGACAGCAAGAAAGTAAAAGATTTGGAGAAAAAAAGGCGCTTGGTGGAAAAAAACGCCTTGGGCATAAGCGTTTTTGTTATCGGAAGCGATGAACTTGGGCTGCTGCACAAGCAGGGAGTCAACCTAAACCAGATCGAGGCAACCGCAATAAACAGCTGGCACAACTTTTTTACCGGCATTGGCAAAAAACCCAAAATCATAGTTGACGGCAGCCCGCTGAAGGGATGCAAGGCAGGCATCTCCTTCCTGGTAAAGGGAGACGACATAAACCCCGTCATTGGAGCCGCAAGCGTGATTGCAAAGAGCGTCAGGGACAAGTCAGATGACAAAGGAAAAAGGCTCGGCTGGGGCAGCTGGGGAAAGAAAAAGGGCTTGTGATAAAAATGGGCAAAGGCGTTTTGGCTTTGGTTGTTTGGGTTGCAAGGCGTTTTAAGGCAAGCATTGCCCTTGCATTGCTTTTGCTTGTTTGCTATTTCCTGCTTTCGTATGGAAGCCTTTTCATTACAAAAAGCCTGCTTGTTTCCCTTTCGCTCAATGCAGTAAAGCCGTTCAACATCGTTTCATACATGATTGTACACATGAGCATGTGGCACCTTGCAGTTAACCTTGTTTCTTTGCTGCTTTTTGCGGCAGTGGTTGAGGCTGCGCTCTCTCCCCGGGATGTTTTTGGAATTTTTTTCTTTTCTGGAATGGCGACAGGGGCATTGTTTTCTCTGTTAAATCCAGGCATTGCATTGATTGGGGCAAGCGCGGGAGTTTGCGGCGTAATGGCAAGCGCTTTTGTTCTCAATGCAAGACAATCACTTGCTGTGCTCGGGATTGTAGTTGTTGTTTTTTTGCTTGCCTTTCCATTATTTGGGCTTCTTGCCCAAGGGCAGCAGCACTACCTTGTTCAGAAAAACGTTGAGCTTGGAAGCGCTTTAAGCAACGCGATTAAGTCAGGGGATGAAGAAAGGCTGAAAGCTGTTGCCGGGCAGAAAGCAATAGCTGAGGCAGAGCTAAAAAGCTTCAGTGAAAGCAAGAACTTTGCTTCCGGTGTTGAAATCGATCCCTTTTTGCACTCTTATGCTGCTATCTTTGGCGTGGTTTACCTCCTGGCTTTCAGGAGAAAACAGACAATGGCGGCAGTGAAAAAGCAGCGAATTCCATTCTTTGGAAAGGGGGCAGTAAAGAAGGCCCCCTAAAAAACAGCAAGCCATTCTTTTGGAAAAGGGGGAGGGAAAGCAGGCCTCTTAACGGGATGCCCTAAAGACTATTTCCCTAAGCTTTCTGTCGCCTATGTTGGGTATTCTTGGCTTGCGTTTATTTTTGACTGGCTGTATTTTGTCAAGCCTTTGCCTTAGGGCAGCAATCTCAAGCTTTGTGTTTTGCTTGAATTGTTCCAGGTCGCTTAGCTTTTGGCCAAGGTTTGTTCCGTTGATTTTTTGCGCAACAAACTTTGGGTTGTTTATCTTAAGCAGCAGCTGCTCCAGCCTGCTAATTCTCTTATTCAAATGTGCTATTCTTTCCCTTTCGGCAGCCAGTTCAAACGAAATGTCTTGGCTTTGCCTTTTTTTCGCTGGTTTCTGAAAGGATTGGCTGCCTTGCATTTCCGGTATTTCTCCATTAAAAGAATCTTGGGCATCCAGGCCCTCAGAACCCTGGGGAAATGAATTACTTTCTTTCAACATCTTTTGCTGCAGCCTTTTTGGGTCGGTTAAGCTGAGAAAAGCGTTTCCAATGGCAAGGGCCAGAATCAGGACTGCCAAAAAGGTTGTTACAAGCATTTTTGCATCTGAAAAATTACGGTGGCTTGTTTTTTAATTCTTTTTGATTCTGGCTAAGAAAAGCAAAAGCTTATTAAGAATTACTTGGGCAAGATAAATTACGCAGATTGCCTAAAAACAGAAACTCTCTTCTTTTGGTGAAAAAGGTTGGCTGAAGCAAAAAAGGGCGAAAAAGCCGGGAAAGAGCAGGCAAGGGGGAAAAGCCTGGCTGCAGAAAGGCCACGCGATGCTGTAGGCAAAAAACAGGAAAAAATGCCATTTGAAATGAAAATGCTTGGCTTCCTGCAAAGGCATTCTCTGTTAGTTGCAGGAATTGCATGCATTGCGATAATAGGGGCTGCCTTCATTTATGTTTCGATGCCTGAAGAGGCAGACGTTGAAGACTTTTGGAATGCAAACCAGGAAATGAGCACAGTGAAAATGATTGTTGTTACAAGCAACAGGTGTCCTGGCTGCGAAGCTGGCAATTCTTTGGAAATCCTTTTCCAGGCAAATGGCGTGGAGTATGGAGTGGAGTTTGTTGAGGAAAGCAGTGCCGAGGGCCAGGGATTGATTCAAGCCACTGGAATAAGGAAGCTGCCTGCCTTCATAATTGAGGAGGAAAGCATTTCGGACAGCGTTCTTGTGAAGACAAAAAGCGGGTTTGCTCCACTGAAAGACGTATTGCACTCTTACGTGAACAAAGGAAAGGGAACATATTGGGAAGGAATCTTTGTTTTCTCTGAGATGATGCTTGACGAGGGAAAGATAAGGCCAAACATCCTTCTGGAAGAAACCTGCGGTGACAAGCACAACATTCTAGTCCAGTACTTTGCTGATCCTTATGACCCACGAACAATTGAGAGAAGCTTGGACTTTGAAAACCTGAGAACGCTGCTTGAGGCAGAGCCCGACATAAATGTTGAGTTTGAGTACGTTTACCTCCCAACATACAGCAGGTTTTTGGAAGAGGTTTATTTGAGTGAATTTGGGGGAAACCCAAAGTTTGTGAGGGACAACATTGAGGGCGTGGCAAAGCACCTTGTCTGCGTGGACAGAGAATTTGGGACAAAAAAGTTCAACAGGCTGCAGGAAGCCATTTATTCAACGTACTGCGAGATTGACGAAAACACGATGGCCAGTGGGGCCATACAGCCGCTTTTTGACTGCGGGGACAGCAACCACTACGGCTTTTTTGTTAACGGGGAAGAACTGGAGGACGCGGTAAAAAAGGCAATGATTTACGAGGGCGTGCAACTGAGCGAATGCCTTTACACAGTTGAAAACAAATTTGAAATAATGGAACTGCTTGCGGAAAAAGCCGGAATTGACAGGACGCCAACCGCTTTGGTGAACTGCCAGTACGAGGTTCCCCTGGACAAGGTTTTGGCGGCTGTCTGCCAGATAAACAATGGGCTGCCGCTCTGCTGGGAGTAGGTTGGCTTACTTTGAAGGCTGGCACGCCAGCTGTTTTTTCAATGCCTGCAACAGCTTTTAATTGTTTTCCAGCAAGCAATTAATTTATGCCTGCAAACGTTACCATTGAGTTTGAGAAAGCGCGAATTGAATACCAGCAGGCCAGTTCGCCGGATACAAAGCTTGCTGCCTTGCGGGAAATGCAGAGGGTTGCACCAAGCCACAAGGGCGGAGAAAACCTGAGGAGGGACATCAGCAAGAAGATAAGCCAGATGAGGAAAGAGGTTGAGAGGAAGAAAAAGACTGAGAAAAAGAGGGGAAGCAAGCCAAGCATCGCTGTGAAAAAGGAGGGAATTGGCCAGATTGCGTTGATTGGAATGCCGAATAGTGGAAAAAGCAGCCTGCTTAACATGCTCACAGGCGCTGACACAAAGGTTGCAAGCTACCAATTTACAACGAAGAAGCCGGTTGTTGCTATGATGGACTACTTCGGTGGAAAGGTGCAGGTTGTTGAGCTGCCAGCACTTGTTGAAGGAAGCAGCCAAGGGAAAGCAAATGGCCCAGAGGTTCTTTCAATTGCAAGGAACTCTGATGCCCTTGTCTTGGTTGCAAAAAGCAGGGCTGAGCAGGAAGTGGTTGAAAAAGAGCTGCTGGCAAGCGGCATCACTCTGAACAAAAGGGTTGAGGGCAAGCTATTCAAGAAGGCCTTGATAGTAAACCCATTTGAGGAACAGCATTTGCCCAAGCTGAGGGAAAAGATTTTTCGGCTGCTTGACAAAATCCTTGTTTACACGAAAAAGCCTGGTGGCAAAGCAGATTATGGGAAACCTCTTGGCCTGCCATTGCATTCGACAGTAAAGGATGTGGCAAGCCATTTGCACAAGGATTTTGAGAAAAGACTCAGGTTTGCAAGGGTGTGGGGCTCGACCAAGTTTCCAGGCCAGAAGGTCAGCAAAGAATACCAACTGCACAACAGGGATGTAGTAGAAGTGTTTGCCTGAGGCCGAAGGCAACAATTTTTGACGACAGGACTATTATTCGCCTGTCTTTACTTTTTCGCCTTCGATTTCCTCAACAACGGGCTTTTCAAGCTTTGCTGCAGGCCCGCTAGCCTTTTTCCTTGAAAGAACTGCGACCACTATTAGCAGGATTATTACCCCTATTATGAGGTATATTATTTCCTGCCTGCTCTGGATTTCAACAAAAAAGTTTTTTTCTATGACGTGCCTGCCCAGGCTATCTTCAAAGCTTACCTGCATTACAAGCTGCTTTTTTCCAGTTGAGGCTGGATCTGCCCTGAACAAAAACTCCTTGGCTTCATAGCCTTCGCCCGGTGCCAAGGAAGCAAGCTCAACTACGCCGTCCATTGACTCAAGGCCATCAAAAACAATGAGTTCAGCCCTTATGTTGCGCAGCTGTTCAGGGCTGCTGTTCTTTAAGGAAAGGGAAACCGAGGCCTCTTCGCCCATATCCAAAGCGGTTTTTGAAAGGTGTGCATTGATTTGAAGCGGTGTTTCCACAACAGATAAATAGGTCGCACTCAAATGGGTGTAAGAACCGATGCCATAGTCCACGTAAAGAAAAAGCTGTTTTGTGCTTTGTTCAACAGGCTTCAGTTTTAGGAGTATTGTTTCCTTTTCATCTGGCCCAATGGAACCAATTTGCATTGAAACGGCGCTTTTTTCAGCACCAGATTCAATAATTTTAAGGCCTTCGACTGCGCTTACCTTAACCACGACGTCGTCTGCTCGCTCGGGACCATCGTTGAAAACCACTACTTGGTAGTCTCTGACTTCGTCGAGGTAAAGCGTCAAGGTCTGCATTCCTGGATCCTTTGGGGAAACGCTTACAAGGAGGCTGGCACCCGCACCAGAACAGAGCAACAAAAGCAGTATGAGCAGGGCAAATTTATTCATTCCAGTCATGCAACTGCACCTCCTCTTCCTTGCCGGAAACTAGGTCAGAGATTCGGCCCCTGTTCTTCAGCACATAAATGATTATGACTGCGATTATTAATAAAACAACCACGCCGAAGATTAAGTCAGTATTAAAAACAGGCTGCTGGCTTTTTAAGCCTGCTTCATAAGCACTTAGGGCTGGCTTTTTTGCCTTTGCCGCGTATTGCTCTGCCTGCTGAAATTCCCCAGAATTATAAAAAGACTTTGCCTTCTCCCAGTCCTGCTTTGCATTGAGCAAATCGGCCTGGTTTACCCAAAGAAAGAAGTACTCATTATCCAAAAGCAGTTCAAACAGCTGGTTTAGCGTGTTTTGCCCGGTTTTGAGCAAAACCTCTTCGTCGTAGCCATACATCACCTGGAAGGCATTGCTTCTCTTCTCCCTTGTCAAAAGGTCTGCTATAAAGTTTCCAACGTTTGCAGGGGCGTTGTCAAAAATCGAGGCAAGGTTTTCTTCAAGGTCAATGGCTGTTGTGACCTTTGAGCTGAATTGCTGCAATCTGCTTGGAACATTTGCCAACGCGTTCAAGCCCTGTTTTGTTTCAAGTGGCAGGTCAGTCAAGGCAATTGCCTGCCTCAAGCTGTCAAGAACCGCAAGGTACTCTGACCTTGCCTCCCCAAGTTCCTGTATTAGGTCAAGCCCGTCCAAGAACTTTTCTTCAAACAGCCTGAGCTTGTTTGTGTCAGGCTGGGCAACAAAGCCTGCTTCAAAGGACGAAGCATTGGAAAGCTGGCCGGCAATGTCTTCCGCCAGGGGGTACATTTCGTCAAGCATTCCAACCAGGGTGTCAACGTCATTCTGCAGTTGGGGAAAGGAACCAAGGCTTGTTTTTACTGTTGTGAGGTCAACCCTTTCATTTTTTAGGTCTTGGGAAAGGTCGGAAAAGAATTGCGCGTTGGTTGCATCAAAAAGCCACAGGCCCTGCCTGCTGCTGTTCTCATTCAGC
>JAUWWX010000142.1 GCA_030616665.1 archaeon
AACTCGGACTCGATGTAGCCAACCTCGCTGCAGCCGAGCTTTTCGCTCAGGTATTTCACGGCAATGGTTCCAACCAAGCCCATGCCTGGAAACCCGTCAATAAGCGTGTAGCCCTCAACGTTAAGGGGCTTCTTTTCAACGAAGTTCACCAGCTTCCTTTCAGGCACAGTCAATTCACCTTCCAATTAATAAAAGAATTAAAGTGATTAATAAGGCTTACTGTCCCGCTACTGTGCCGCCCCAAAGCTTGGCATTTTACTGTTTAAAACAATTTTGTGCTTTGTCTCTTCTGCAATGCGATTTTTTGAAATAGACGCCCTGAGGGGCCTGGCAGTAATTGCCATGATTGCATTCCATGTCCTGTTTGCCTTAAACTTCCTTGCAGGCTATTCCTTTGACCTAAGGAATGGGCTGTTCCTTGCAATTGGAAGGTTTGCAGCCACTGCCTTCGTTTTCTTGGTTGGCTTGTCCCTGACAATAAGCTACAGCAGGGCAAGGCAGGAGAAAACAGGCTCTGACCTGTTCAAAAAGTACTTGTTCAGGGGAATAAAAATATTCTGCCTCGGCCTTGCAATAACCGGCATCACCTTTCTCTCCTTTCCGGAATTTGCTGTGGTCTTCGGCGTCCTGCACTGCATTGGCCTGTCAATAGTAATTGCCTTCCCGTTCATCAGGAAGGGAAGAACAAGCCTGCTGCTTGGATTGTTCCTTGCAATCGCAGGCCTTTGGGTTGCGGAATTCTCTTTTCCGTTCCCATGGCTGCTGTGGCTTGGTTTGAAACCAGTTGGCTTTCAGTCGTTTGACTACTTCCCCCTGCTGCCATGGTTTGGTGTCATACTATTGGGCATTTTTGCAGGCAATCTGCTCTACCCAAACGGAAAGAGGGCATTCCAGCTGCCTGGTTTTCCACCAAACCCGGTTGTTCGCCTGCTTTGCTTCCTTGGAAGGCACAGCCTCGTAATCTACTTCCTTCACGTGCCTGTCCTGGTTGCCGCAGTCCAGCTCCTGGCCTAACCTTCAAGCAGCTTGTTCAGCCTGGCCTAGTCAAAAGGAAAAACCCCTTGCCACAAAGTAGGTTAGAAATGAACAAGGAAGCAGGATTGAGGCATAGACTATTGCCTTCTTGCTGTTGCCTTCCTGGTTTGCAATGAAGAAGGACGCAATCAGGGCGTATTCCCCGATGTAAACCTTGTTTGCAAGCAGAACAGCTTCAAGCAGCTGGCTTCTTGACTCTGCTCCGCCAAAATCAAGCAGTGCAAATGCCTGCAGGTCAAAGCCAGCTACAAGCCCTGTGATCAGTCCGAGGACAGCCGGTACAATAAGGCCGCCGGCAAAAAGCAGGGTGTACTTTTCCACTATGAGGGTTGCATTCCTCTCCATCAGGATTGCGTTTGTTTCAAGCAAATCCGAGGCAGCCTCCCTGAATACCTCTCCCATATCCGCCCCTGTCTCATAGCCCTGCCAAAGCACAGAAATTGCCCTGTCAATCACTTTGCTCCTGTTTCTTTCCCTCATGCTGTTAAGGGCTTCCCTTACAGAGGCCCCCTTCTCGATCTCTGACAAGGCTTGCCCGAATTCCCTGCCAAGCAGGCCAAAATCCTGGCTTGAAAGGTAGGAAAGAATCTTTGTTATCTCGGTTCCCCTGGGAAAAACGCTTGCCTGCAGCAGGCAGTCCGGCACAAGTGCCTCCTTTTTCCTCTTCCTCAACTCAAAGAAGTACAGTTGGATGAAGTAGTTGAAGAACAAGGGCATGAAAAAGCAGGCAATGGCTATAATGGTTATGTATAAGGTTTTGAGTTGCATCAGGAATGCTATTCCAATCGCAGCCAGGCTCAGGGCAAAGCCTGCAAAGGTTGATAGTGAAAGGAAGCCAAGCCAACTGGTTCCGTTCATTTGCAGGTTTTTTTCAAACCGGTTCAATGAACCTTTGCTGAAAAAGTACTGGGCTGCCTGCCTAACCGCGTTGTCCTGTTCAAATGGATGGTTGGCTTGACTAACCGCATTGTCCTGTTCAAATCTGGTGTTTGGGGGCATGTTTACTGCCCCCTCAGGAACGCAGGCGTCTTGCTCCTGATATAAAAGAGCACTGCTATGTCAAGCAGCGGGAAGCCTGCAACGATTATCAGGAAAAGCTGTGTAGCGGTGAATTGCATCTGCAGTATAACCGAGCCGACAATTGAAAAGCTTTGGAACAGCGCTGGAACAATGGCGCTTACAGCAATAAACAGCATGCTGCTCACAACCATCTTGCCTGAGAACAGCTTGCTTTCAACCCTCTGCCTTGTGAGAATTTCTGCCGCAATCCGCTTTATTGGCTCACCGCAATTTTTGCTGTTGCCCTGCTCAAATGCAGCAAGCAGCTGCGTAACAGCCCTTTTCACAAGCCTGCTGTCTATTCTTTCGGAAAAATGCCTCAGGGCCTCCTGCACGCTTGCCCCCTGTTCCCTAACCTCTTTTACAATAGCCTTGAATTCCCTTGCGCAAACATCCTTTCCGTCAGAGGCATGCTGCAATGCATTGATAAATGGCATGCCAAGGTTTAGCTCGATAGCAATGTTCATCAGGCAGAAGGGAATGTTGGCTTCCACAAGGCCAGCGTATTGCCTTCTCTTTATTTTGGGATAGTATAACAGCAGCCCGAAGACTGGGAAAAAGCAAACAAGGCCAATCAATGCGCTTAAGGCAAGGTTTTCCAAAAGAAGGCCAAACAGCAGCCAGCAAAAGAGTGAGAAGACAGCGCTGTACCCTGCTGCCTTGTGCGTTTCCCTTTCCACTGCCTTGAGAAACCCTAGCCCCAGCATTGGAG
>JAUWWX010000138.1 GCA_030616665.1 archaeon
GCATCAAAGCCCTTAATCATCTGGCCTGCTCCTGCAGTAAACTCTAAGGGTCCGCGGACTTCGCTTGAGTCAAACTGGGTTCCATCGCTTAAAGTGCCCTTGTATTCAACAGCTATCCTGTCTCCTGCTTCAACTTTTTCAACATCCATTGTGGAACCTCCATTCCCTCCATTTTCCTCCGGCAGCTGCATGCAGCCACTTAGGGTGACAATGGAAACCAGGAAGAAAATCAGCAAAATTTCTTTCTTCATTGCACTTATTTTTGAAAAGGCAATTTCTTTTAAGGGCATTTGTTTCCTGCCTCAGAATAGATTATAATTGCTTTTGCATTGCCAATCCAAAAGAATTAAATACCAAAAAGTGCTTTTCTTTCATTGATGCCTGAGAAAAAAAACATGATAAATAAGCCAGCTGAAAAGAAAAAGGCAAACCACAAAAGCCCTTGGAAGAGGCAGAGGCTTTCCTTTGGGCAGTGGACAGCAGACAGGCTAACCAAGGCTGCTGGCAGCTGGGGTTTTATAATCTGCTTTTTCATTTTTCTTGCCATATGGATTGCAATTAACATTGAGCTAATATTTATCCAAAAGTGGGACCCATACCCCTTTATTCTGCTTAACCTTTTCCTAAGCTGCCTTGCAGCCATTCAGGCCCCAGTAATTCTGATGTCGCAGAACAGGATGAACCAAAGGGACAGAGGGCAAATCCAAAAAGATTATTACATCAACAGGAAAGCCGAGAAGGAGATAAAGGTACTGCAAATGCAGGTGCTTGAGTTGAAGCAGCTTATTTCAAAGCAGTCGCTTGAAAAAGAAACAAAGAAGATTGAAAGCGAGATAAAGAGCATCCAGGAAGAGCTTGAAAACGTTGGCAAGACTTTGCAGATAGAATAAGGTTTGAACTCTTTGTTTTACGCAGGGGACGAGATTCGAACTCGTCAGCCGAAATGGGACGAGGTAAGGAAATATTTGAACCGTTGCAGGCCCTTAGAAGGCACTTATATTTTGAACCCCAGCTCTTTTGCTGTGCTCTCGGCATCTTTGAATAGAATGCTCTTCATGCCAAGTTCCTCTGCTGCCCTTGTGTTCTTCTCCTTATCGTCTATAAAAATGCATTCCTCTGCTTTCAGGCCAGAATCTTTTAGTAAGTACTCAAATATTCTTTTGTCTGGCTTCCGCATTTTTAGGTCACAAGAAAAATAGGTTTTCTCAAAGAGCTGCATCAAGTCCTGTTTTTCTGCTTTCAGTATTTCAACGTTAATTGGGTCATTGTCTGAAAGCATCAGCACCCTGTATTTTTTGCCAGCCTGTTTAACCAGTTCAATTACCTTTGGATTCAGGTTCCTGGCCTGCCTGACTATCTCCTTCATTTCAGCTAAGGAAAGCGTTGTCCCAAAAGCCTTGTTTACTCTGTCCACAAAATCCTGAGGCTTCATCTCCCCAAAATCAAACTCAACTATCAGGTCATCAAACTTCCGGTAGTTTTCCTCACTAGCTTCAATCCCTTGCTTTTTCCCAAGCACTCTTAGAAGTGACTCAGTATACTTTCCCAGAGTCAAAACTCCGCCGTAATCAAATACAACTGCCCTAATCATGGTAAATAAAAAAGAACCAAAAACAAATAAAAAGAGTGCCTGAAACAATGAAATAGAGCGTGGGTTCGAATCCGGTACTGTGTGATTCCTGCTTTTTTTCTTATTAAATTTGGTTCGTTTTAGTTAATCAGGGCTCTCGAAACTTAAGGAACTTGGACAGGAAACAATTGCAAAAACACTTGCAGAAATAGCGAAACAGATGATGGGGTTTTGAAGTTATCTCAAACTCTTTAAAAATTCTTTTCCCACTAATTCTTTTTTACTGCGCGGGTGGCTGAGTGGTTTAAAGCGCACGCCTGGAAAGCGTGTTCCTTCACGGGAGCGAGGGTTCGAATCCCTTCCCGCGCGTGCCAGTGTAAAACGCCGACTAACGCACCCGCACCAGCCTGGCGTGACGGCTATTTCAGCATGTCTGCTGTTCCAGAGCCAATGTTTGCAAACAGGCCGACAAATATGACCAGCTTTAAAATGCCTATTGGGGCTGTTACCTCGTTGCCAATCACTCCAAAAACCCAGAGCATGAGCGCAGCGCTGGCGTATGACGCCAAAAGCTGTGAAAAAAGCCTTATGGGAATGAATGAAAGGATTTTTTGTTTTTTTACAACCTGGTACTTTGTGTAGTAAATCAGCAGAACGTTAAACAAAAGGGTAATGAAGACTATTGCTGCAAGCCTTGCAATGTCAAGCTGCTGTGAAAGAATCCACACCTCTTGCGTTACTGCAAGCGGTGTTGAAAGGATTATCGCACCCACAATTTGCTGCGCCAGGTCGTCCCAGGCAAATTCCTCCGGAATAAGCCTTGAAGAAAACCTCTTAAGCAGAGAGCGCTGGCCCTTCTTGATTTCTTCCACGTCTTCCTGAATTTCTTCAACATCTTCTTGAATTTCGTCCACGTCTTCCTGGATTTCGTCTATGTCCTTGCTTGCCTCGTGGATGTCTTCAACTATTTCCCCCAAGGTTTCTGGCTTTTCCTCGGCTTCCTTAACTTTCTGCTTTTCCTTAGGCATTTTTTTGGCTCCTTGCTCTTTGAATAATCGCCAGCGACACGCTAGCGTGCAATCAGTTCAAATCCACAAACTCTAAAAATTATTATACTACAATCGATTTAAAAGAATTGTTAAGAAGAGTGTTGCTTATGGGCAAACCAAAAAGAAGATTGCCAAAGCGAAGCAGACCAGGGACAAGAAGACCAACAAAAATTATCAATTTGCTGGCGCTTGGCGAGGGCCCTAAAATAGGACCCGTTTACAGAAGGGCTAAAAGCCTTGCTGAAAGAGGCAAACAGGCAAGGATTGTAATTGTTGAC
>JAUWWX010000058.1 GCA_030616665.1 archaeon
AAAGAGGAATGCCTCTACTTTGACAAGCAGCATTTGGTGGCCAGGATTAATGGCAGGGCAGGCAGTTCAGCAACAGAGGAATTTGAGGTTGAAAACAAGTGCGGAGCAACTCTTAATTTGAGGGCAACGGTTGAGGAAAAACAGACTGACCCAAACATTAGGGTAAGCGTCCAGTCGTTGAGGATTGAAAAGGATGCTGTAGAAAAGGTCAAGGTTTCAGTCTCAAACACGATTGAAAGAATGTACGACCAGAGGAGGGAATTCACAGTAAGGTTTGAGTCAAGCCAGATTGCAAAAACCATTCCGCTGACAGTTGAATTGTCAAACCCAATGACCAACCTGAGTTACCCGCCAAGCATTGCCCTTTGGATGGTTCGCAGTGCAGCGGATGAGAGGGCATACGCCCAGGCACCCATGCAGGTAATGAACATGGGGGCTGTGCCGGTTACTGCATTCAGGGCGATTGCGAGAGCAGAGCAATACGCGCAGGGCATCACAGTTGGAATAGAGCCAAGCATAGAAGGATACTACGATTATGACAGGTACGGAGGATACGGATATGGCAGCAACTATGGCAGCGGCAACATATACGGGAGCTATAGTGGATACAACAGCTACTACGGAACAGGGGGAATAACCCTTATGCCTGGAATGCCTTTGACACCGCAGAGGTTTGTCTACGCGAAAACAGGTAGAACAGAGGCAATGCAGAGGCCTGGCCAGGGCTATGTCCAATTCAGTGGCGTAGTAGGGGGAAGGCAGCAGCCAAACCTTGGAAGGGTTAGCCTGTCATTCAATTATAGTGGCGTAAAATGCCTTGAGGCAAAGCCTGTTGAGGACATGTATTTCAGCAGCAAGGAGGCAGGCCAGGGAACCCTGGAGAGGGCAATAATTGTCAAGAACAATTGCGGAGAGCCTGTCAGGCTTTCAGGCAACCTTAAGCCAGCAAAGGTAAGCGGAAACACCTTTGTCCTGAGCCCGCCAATTACCCTGAATCCAGGGCAGCAGCAGGAAGCCAAGTTGATTCTGATGAAAAGCCAGGAAACAAACAGGGCTGCTACGATAAAGGTTCTTGGGCTGCTGACAATGCAGAACAAGTGGATTGAGTCAAACGAAATCCAGGTAACACTCAAGCTTGGCCAGCTTGAGGCAACAGCTGAGGGAAAGCATACTGCAGAAATCTCAATAAAGAAATGCGATTCTGATACCTTGAAGAGGATTGCATTTCCCATACTTTCAAGCGACTGCGGCAATGGCTATTGTGATGCAAAACAGCTTGCTGAATACCTTGTGGAAAAAATGGACAACCTTGTAAAAATAGCTGAGGACAAGGCAAGTAGGGCAAACAGGAACGCGGCAGAGTTTGGTTGTGCAGAGAAGAGCTACTGCAGGTTTGAAAGGGACATGGGAATCATCAGCGAGAGGTTCCCTGTTTTCATGCAGCTTGATTTCATGACGGAACAAGTTCTTGGGAAGGCCCTGGAAGAGAGCAAGGAATTGAAGGGCTACATGGTTTTGCAGGGCGCAAAAAGGGTTGAGGCCATTGGTGAGGTAGGCTTTGATTTTGGCGAAGTGCACCTTGGAGGGCATTTCAAGGGATGCGGAAAGTACTATGTTGAGATAGTTGGCGCTGTAAGGGTTGAGAATGCTGAAATAATGGTTGGCGACTACACAAGGAATTTCATGCTAAGCATAAACCTAGAGTCCAGGAAGGACACCGACGAGTGCCTGCACAGGGTTGAGAATGTTGCAAACTTTTTGCCGGTTGACGAGGGCTTTACCATTCAGAAGAATTACCGCGCCTGGCCTGGCTTTGTAAAGGCAAGGCCGGAATTCAAGGAACTTGCAGAGGCATTCGCAAAGGAACTGTTCGGGAAAGCGGAGGGAAGGTACAGCGGCAGCATTTCTGAAAACAGCAACAAGCTTGAGATAGTGAAAGGCGACACAAAGGGCGGCTTGCTGAAGATAAGGATTGACAGGGATGGTAAGCCGGATATTCCAAAAACCGTTTACGTGCACGTGCCAAGCTCCTACTCCAAAGAAGACAATCAGGCGACTGCTGAGCTAGCAAAGGCGTTAAAGTCGTTCAAGGCAAATGATTTGGGAGACGATGCCTGCTGGGGCGAGGACAACGAGGGCCGGTACATTGTAATGAAGAGCTATAAGGACATTGACAAGCTGTACGGAAAGCTTCAAATCCAGGGAATGCAATCAATAAGGATAAACAACCAGCTGCAGTGCATTGACCTGAACATTTCAAGCAAGGCGCCTGAAATGGTTACCCTTACAACAGACTTTTTGGCAGAGGGCAAGAACAAGAGCAAGACAGGCATAGAGTATGTTCTCATCAAGGTTGTCAAGGACAGCCAGGACAAGGAGTTGCTGAAAGAAAAGGCAAGCGGCAGCAAGCCTAATCCAAGCAGGGAAATCAAGCTTGAGGAAGAAAAGGGCAGGCCAGGCATTTACAGTGCAGGATTCAAGTTCTGCATCAAGGGAGACAACATGTTCCCACTGGCAATTGAAAACGTGAGAAGCATAAGCATAACAGGACACGGCATTGCCAACAGAAACACAGAGCCGCACAAGGTTGGCCTGCAGGTTTGTGGAATCCATCCAAAAGAGCTTTCAGAAAAGGTTATTGAAAGGAAAAAGGCAATGGAAAACGACAGCAAGGAAACATACTTTGCAACCATTGGATGGAAGGGGGCACCTGAAACGCTTAACTTAAGTAAGTTTAAGAGAATGCTTGCACTGCAGGCAGAAATTGAGGAAGCAGGGCCATCAGGGTTTGGCGCACCAATTAGTGGGTTGAGCAGTTATGAGAAAAAGATGATGCCTTACAGGCTTGGCAGCATCTGGGCTGCGTACTTCGCTACTTGTGCTCCCACCGCTTTCTTTATGCCAGGCGGCAGTCCAACATTTGACTGTCTTCTACCGGCAATATGGGCATCACTTAACGTACAAGAGGATGCCAAGGCAGTTAAGGAAACAGCTATCGAGTCGGTAAAAAAGGTTCTCGGACCTCTTGGAAATGCCACCATTGCACCAATGGTGAATGCAATTAGCAAACTGCTCGGCGGCGAAGGAAAATGGAAGCCGTTTGCCGATGAGGAAGAACCAGAAGAATATGTTGGAGAAGATTTGTATGAACAGGAATTCTACACCCTGCTAAAAAGTGCAGCTAGCTTTTCAGGAACAAAGACTACACTCCAGGCCCTAGGGTCAGTAGGAACAAAGACAACACTTTCAACCGCAAGGAACTTGATTAGAAGCAATTTGTGGGATGATTTCGCAAAAGATTTTATTGACAAGAGCCCGAAATATCTCAAAGGCTTGTCTCCAACAGCTAAAGCCGCGTTGCAGAAAGAACTTTCAGAGAAAGCAAAAGAAGCTGCTATAAAAGAGCTGTTTGAAGCAGGGCCGCCAGGCGTGAGACCAACAAGCTGGCATCTAAATAGCCTCAAGTCAGGCGTGGCAGGCAATCCAATTGACGAAATAGCAAGGACAGCGCTTGACAAGTCATTTGAAGATAGCACCAAAGAGCTTGACAGCATATTATCAAGAGTCATAAAAAGCAGGGCTAGAACAACTCAAAAGTTGAGGAGTCTGACAAACGCCAAAACCAGGCCAATCTTCAACACAAGGTTGGTTGCCGACGATTTAGCCACAAGGCTGCAGGGTGGAACCCTTGAAAGCCTGACCGAAGACTCAAAGGAAAGGATTGCAAGGGAGATTTTTAACTCTTTGGAGAGAAACAACAGGGAAGTGATGGCAGAGCTCATCGAGCAGGTTGGTGATGAAAAGCTTCTTAGGGACAGAGTTCTGCAAAGTGTAGAAAATTCTTGGAAGGAGCTGCCGCAGGATGCGGACCTTAAATCAGCCATTAATGAAGTAAAAGATTTTGCCAAGGTAAAGAAGCTGCCAAGAAATACTGACCTAACTAAAATGATTGATATGATGGATAGCAGAGCAAGAGCAAAATTCCTTTCGGACCTAAAGGGAGGGGTTGACGACATTGTAGGCGATTCTTTGGTTCACTTCAGCGCAAACAACAGCGATGACATCTACAAGGCTTTGCACGAAAGTGTTAGTACAGAAGTGATGAAAAAGTTAAGAGGAGATTACACTGACGACATGGCAAAGTTTTTGAAACAAAATATTAAAAAGCCAGGGGCTTGGACGCGCTTCAAGAATTTCTTTAAAGGAGCAGGCTGGGGGATTTTTTCCGGCTTTACTGCAAACGCCATTGGAATGTTTACGCATTGGGTTTATTGGAAGGGTGTTGACCTGCCGGAAAGCGAGGCCGGTTTCATGACAAGCGATTTGGTGAAGGTAACGGATGATGAGGGCAATGTTATAGGTGAGAAGGAGGTTTGGAGAGACATTGAGATAAGGAAGCACCAGACCTACAAGCTTGTCATAAGCAAGAGCCCTAACGGGAAAACACTGGTCAAGATGACGCCGCTGAAAACAGAGGAGCAGTTCAGGGAGATGGCTGAAGCCATTGAGGCAAACCCTGAAAGCAACTGGAGTATAGACTGCACGAATTACGCTAAAGAGAAGATTAAACTGCTGTTGGGCAGGCTTAAGCCAATTCCCGGTGGCGATGTAAAGTCTGAGCATGCAACAGCATACCACAATAACGAGGAGATAATAAGGTATTTCTCAAACCATTACGGTGTCAACGAGGAGCTTATAATGGCTGTTCTGATTGAGCAGCCTGAGAAAATCGAGGGTTGCAGTATTGATGTTGAATGGCACAAGAAGGGTTTGGACGAAGAGGAAAGAAACAGGCTTATTGGATGCGCTACGGAACGCTTGCATGAGGCTCTTGAAAAAGAAAAGCCCTTAAGCAGCTTTTCGAATGTTGAAGACAAGGGAAAGTATGTTCAAAAAATCACAGAAATCCAAAAAGAGTGGGCTAAATTCAGGGTTAAGGAAGCAAGTTAATTATTTAAACTAAAAAACCTCTATTTATTGCATGCTTTCTAACCAGAGGGGCTTCAACCTTTTCACTGCTTTGATCAGCTTTTTGCTTATAATGCTGGCCGTGCTGCTTGTGCAAAGCATGATTCAGACCGAAAGGAATGCCGCTGACACCATTGCCAAGATTGAAAGCAGGAGCAGGCTTGAGGCAACAGCAGAGATGGCCAGGGCTGATGCCATGCAGGTCTTCAACTATGCGCTGAGGAAAAAGATTGAGGACTGGCTGTCTGACGAAGAAACAGGGGTAGTACAGCTTGACCTGCAGAACAAGACGTGGGAGGAAATCCAGACAGAGTTTGCGGAAAGCAAGTTTGGCGGCGCTGAAGGAAGCCAGTTTGCGTACTTTACAGCAAAAAGCCTTGAGGCAATCTTTTACATGCCATCGCATTTTGGAAACTACAGCATTGCGATAGAGGAAACCGAAACCCTGGAGAGAGCACTCAGGACAGCCATAGCAAAAAGCCTTGACGACTTTTTCACGGTTATTGAATGCGAAAACGGCGACCCAAGGACATGCGAAAAGGGAACCTTCTACGTGAACCTGCACCTTGAAAGGCTTACCCAGGAGGAATACGAGGAGCTGCCGAAACTCAGGGTTGTTGACAAGGCAACAGGCGACGAGCTGAAGGAAGTCATTTTGCCGAGGACAACATTCAGGATTTATGTTCCGCTTCGCTTCTTCAAGGCAATTGCCGAGGCCAGGGCATTAATGCACTACCCTGAGGGAGGAGGAGACTTTGAGGACACGAGCTGGCTTGATACAATGGCTGATGGAGGCTTGTTCAGCCCACAGCACCACAACCAAATAGAGTTGATGGGCTTGGGGTTATGTGACTACGGCTACTGTGCGCCAAGGACAAACCCTTTGGAAAATCCTGTTTCAGGGACGCTTTCGGGAGCCGACCAGTTCTGCTCAGGGGACAACACCGCGCCCAAGTGGGGCGAAAAACTGCTAACCAAACTTGAAAGTGAGGAGCCGTGGTTTCCGCAGGAATTGATTGATGCAAGCTACAACGCGAACAGCGACGACTAATGGAAGAACATGAAGGATACCTTGGCTGAGAGTGCAAAAGCAAAGGTCTGCAGCGTGATAGCTGGTGCAAAGAGTGCAAACTACATTGACG
>JAUWWX010000022.1 GCA_030616665.1 archaeon
TGTTGACATAGTCCACGTCAAGCAGAATCCCCCTAACGATTTTCTCCCCCATACTAACATTTTAATAGCATAAACAATTATTTAATACTAGTTTGTATTTCTTATTAAGCAGGTGAAACGAGCTTGGCTTCGCATGAGAGGAGAACGGTAAAGGCCAGTGTTCTGCTTGGCAGGCTGCGGGAGGATGTAAGATCCTTGAACAGCAGCATACTCATAATTACGCAGAAAATGAAGTACGTTGTAAGAAACGAGAAAATCCTGGGCAGAAACCTGATTGTCTTGAACAAAAAGCTGAGAGGGCTGGAAGAAAGGATTGCAACAGGCCAGATTCCCGGTGGAGGAGCAGGCGGCCAGCAGGTGCAGGACTTGGAGCAGAGGCTGCATGAAAGCAGCCAAAGGGTTGCGGAACTTGAAGCAACGTTGCAGCAGCTGAGCGAGAGCGCAGCAAGCAAAGAAGAGCTGCAGGAAATGCATTACGTAGTGGATTCAATAAACCCGCTGCAATTTGTAACGCTCGAGCAAGTAAAAGACCTGCTTGCAGGGAAAAGGCCCAAGCCAAGAAAGGCAAAGAAGAAAAAATAACTCTCTATCTTTTAATTCATTCCTCTTCCTTTCGCCTGCTCAGCGTTGGCCTCATCAAAAGCCGGTAGTTCTTGCTGTCTGGCATGTCTATTGCAACATCGGTTTCCTTTATTATGCTTGCCTTGGTTTCCGCCATTTGAAGCACTTGCTTGTTCAAGTCTGTTTTCCTTTCCCCTCCAATAATGAAGCCTATTCCAAATTTTTGCATCTCTGCAAGCATTTTGGTAAAGTCCTTCAACACAAGGTTGTCCCTAACGCTGAAAATCGGCTCAATTTGCGGGATTGCCACAAGCAGTAGTGGCTTGCCGGTTTCGCCCTGCTGTTTGAACAAATTGACAAACTCGTTTGACAGGCTGTCAAGCAGCAGGGTAAGCTCTCTTGGGTCAAGGCTGTTAATGTTGACAATGCTTACCCTTCCGATTTTCTTGAACCAGGTTTTCACTATTTCGCCGAGATTTGTGCTGCCGTCAAACATTTCTGGGTAGAGTGTGTCAACAAGGCTAACTATTCTTTCAACCCTCCTTTTCAGGAACAGGTTTTCAACCTGTTCGCTGCCCAAACCCTCTATTCTGTTGAGTAGCTGTGCTGGGCTGTCAACTTTTCCCGCCTCAAAGGCTTTGACCAACACCTTTTCCGCTTCCTTGTCCTGGCATCCAAACAGCTGCAGCAGGCCCACAGGGCTCAAAACGTTGAGGTTTATCTTGATGTTCTCGCCTGGCGTAAAGTCCTTTGTCGGAAAGCCGATTGGCTCTATCTGCATGCCGTGGCTCTGCAGTTCTGCCACCTTCTTGGTTGGATGCCTCAAGCCACTGAAGTTGTTGCCTCTGTCAAAAATTACCACAGGGACGTTTGCAAGAAGGTAGCTTTCAACAATGATTTGAATGAAGTGAACCCTTTGCTGCAGGCTGCCATCGCTAACAACCGTCCTCTGGAATAGCTGCAAGGGCTCCTTGACCTGCCTGCCTGCTCTTGTTGTTCCTAGCAGAACACCTGCGCCCTCCACGCCACCTTCAATGCCCGCTTCCTCTTTCTCCTGTTCTATTCTCCTCTCTTCTCTTACAAGCATTGGGATGATTGCAGGCTGGCTGAAGAAAGCCTGTTTTACAGCACTACTGCATTTTTCAAGCGGCGTAAGCTGCAGGTCAAAAGACTTTGCAATTCCCTTAACCTTGCCGCCCAATTTTGCAACTTGCTCAAGCAGCTGGTCAGCGGTTTCTGCAACCTTTTCCTCACTTCCTTTGGCATAAGCCGGCTTGCTCGCCAAAGCAAGAAACTGCACTGTCCTCTTGCCGTCGTGCCTTGAGAGGATTATTGCTTCTCTCTCCAGGCTTTCCACAAAGTTTTCGGCTTCGCCAACCGCGCTGAATAACGAAAACGCCTGCAGCACTACTCCGGAAATCTCATCCGCTTCCTTTTCAAAAATCGCGGTGAGCATGACCTGCCCTGGATTGATTGAGATTTCCAAATAGTGGCCTTGGAACGTTCCCTCAAAAACCGTTTTCCACGGACCGTTTCTCAGAGCGAATTTCACGTTAAACACCTTTTTACAAACGAGAATAACCTATTTAAATCAGTATAACTATAGTATAAGTGAAATAAAAGATTTGCCTCTCAGGTGTTTTGCGTGGTTGACAAGGAAATAGTGCTTGAAACGATAAAAAAGATGTACGAAAGCGGCATAGATGACGAGGTTGTGCAGCAAACCCTCAAGGACATTGGTTTGAGCCAGGCCGAAATAAGTCAGTATATCGCTGAAGCAAAGGGAGTTGCGCATGAACCCACTTCTCCCCAAACTTCCCCTGAACCAAAGCCTTTTGAGTCAAGGAGGGCAGCAGCCGAAGAAAAGCCGGACCAAGCGGCAATGCACACCACAACACACGTTGCGCTTGAACAGCAGGCTGCAAAGACATCAGAACTGCTGGAAAAAATTGGCGGGCTTGAAAAAAGGCTGCGGGCTGTTTCAACTGCTGAGAAAGTGCCTGAATCGCTTGCTTCGGTTAACCAAAGGCTTGCGGCAATGGAGGGGAAGCTGCGGGAATTGAAGGCTGAGCTAGTAGCCACAAAAACCATAATGGAAAAGATTTTGGAAACCGACAGAAAGGTTTTGAACAGGCTGTAAAGCCTGCTTTTTTTTTGGAAACAGCAAAGCATAAAAAGATTGAAAAACAGAACTCTTTCTGCAATGGGAAGAAGAGGAAGAAAACCAGTCAAATATCCGCTCGCAAAACGGATAATGCTGCAAGACCCTAAAATGTTGCCAGACAGGGTTCTGGCAAAAATGAAAGAAAAAGGCGTTGAAACAACCAGAAGAAGCCTTCTCAGTATGAGGGGCATGGCAAGGGGAGAAGGACACGACCTACCAAACTGGAGAAGACTGCAAGATAAGCAGATTAAGGCCGGAACCATTACAAGACTTGACACGCCCAAAGCAGCCATATTCAAAGAACTCTGGAAAACACCAAGAGACAGAAACGAAGACATACAAAAAAGGCTGAAAAAACAAAATATAAGCGTCGGCATTGAAACAATTCGCAGTGCCAGAAAACTCATGAAAAAATGGCACCTAGACATAGACTTCAAACCAAAGCCAAAACCAATCAAACTAACAAAAGCACAGGAAAAAATGATCCCCGAATTTAAGAAAGAAATAAATTTGGCCCTTGGTCACATCGTTAAAGAAAGAAGCAACTGGAGTTGGACCCTGAAAAACAAGTTTAAAGAATTCGCCCACGGGGAAATTTTAAGACTAATCCGAAATTATGACAAAAAACAGTCGTTAATAAATACTTATATACTCGACCGACTTAGGCACCTAGCAAGAACCTTTGTAAGGGACAACCTACAATCAGAGCTTGGCATAAGCAGACCAGAAGCAAGAAGAGTGATAAGGATATACCGAGAAAAAGCCGAAGCCGAAAAAAAAGGCCGGGCAATCACAGACAAGGAAATCGCCAAAAAAGAAGGATGCACAGAAGAAGAAGTCAGACAACTATGGAAAGCCTACCAAACCTATCAAAGAATCAGGGGCAGGACAGGAAGAAGAGAAGAGCAATGAGCAAGCTACTTGAAGACCTTTTTGAACCAGTCAATCAGCCTCTGGCTTGCCTCGCCCAAAGCGCCCAATCCCTTAAATTTGAATTGATACTTGTCTGGTGCAAAGGTCTGCTGCCCGGCCAAATCGGCTGCGTTTCCAAGGCCCTCTTCAAGGACGCTGCTGTCAGGGCTTTCTGCTTCAGTCTTGCCTGCCTGTTCACCCATGCCCTTTGTCAAGGCTTTGCCTGTTGACTTTGCACCGCTGCCCGCCTTTCCCAAAAAGTTTGCCAGGGCGATGAACAGTGCAGCAAGAATGCACAGCCCTGCCAACACGGCTTGGTCAATAAGGACAAAGAAGAGCGCAACTGCAACCAGCAGCAGCAAGAATGAAAGCAATTTCAAAAGCCTCCAAAGCCGATTCCGCCCATGTCTCCACCTCCAAACATGTCAGGGTATTGGGCCGGCTCTTGCTTTTGCTTTCCAGATATGACAACGCTCAGAATAATCAGGCCAAACAGCACAACTGGCCAGTATTCCATTAAATAGTCCTTTCCAATGAGCAGGACAAGTGTTGCTATTATCAGCAAAACGGTTGTGCCCAGGTCCCTGGTTGAAAGGATTGTTAATGCCACTATTGCAAAAATAAGCCAGTTTTGGTTGAATTGCACTGCTATCATCATCAACAGGATGGAAATCATGAAGGTAAATGTATCCATTTTCTCGCCTTGCTCATTTCTTGTAAACGTCCATTTTTTCCAAAATGCCCTTGCCAAAAACCGCAAAGAGGAAAATCAGCACAGGAACCCAGATAAGCTGCGGGAACTGGAAGAAGGTGAGGTATACAACTATTACTGAGAACAGGATTGCAAGCTTGGGGCTTCCCAAATTGCGCTTTGACCAGCCGAAAAGCCAGACAAGGTAGAAGAGAGACAAGGCAATCTCAAGGTTTTGGATTAATGGGTCGACAGCCAGCAGCGGAAGCAACATTTTTTTCTCGCCTTCAAACAATTTATGTTTTTCTCTGCTTATTAAACCTACCTTTTTAGCCCCTTCGCATGCCCATTCCAATTCCGAAAATGATTATGCTGAAGATCTGCAGCGAAAGCAGGATGAACAGTGCAACGTAGGCTGCAGCAGCAAAATAGGCCCACTTTATGACCAAAAAGTATATCAAAACGCCGCTCACCAGTATTGAGGGAATTCCCGAACCCAAGTAGCCCCTGACGGTTGCAAAAATGATAAAAGCAAGAATAATCCTGATAATCAGGTCTGCCAGTGGGAAAACCTTCATGACAACAGCTGGCAAGGCAATTACAGCAATCAAGGCAACCAGAATCAGCAGAAAAATATGCAGCATTCCCCTTTCATCCATTTCGCAACACCTACATTGGCGGAGGAAGCCTCCTTCCGCCAGGCCTTTGACTGAACAACCGCATCCTCTGCATTACTCCCCCCTGGCTGCCCATCTTTGCTTCTGGGGGACCTCCGCCGCCCGGCCCTGCAGCAAAACCAGGGAAGACAAAGAAGAAATCAATGAAAATGCCTGCAAAGCCAAGCGTGAACAGCATTAGCAAAACATAGGTGCCTTCAAAAAACCAGGTCCAAGGTGAAAAAAGCATCAAATAAGTGAAGCCAACAATCACCACAATTGACAACGGGCCCTTGCCCAAATGCATTACCACCCAGGAAGCAATAGTCAAAAGCACAAAAATCTTCAAAACCAAAAACATGTCGTGAAAAAACTCGCCAATTGACAGAAGGGCAAGCCCCTGCAGTAAAGCATTCTCAAGCATTAAAAAACCATTAACTAAAATGCCTTTTCTTGTTTAAATAGGTTTTGCATTGGGCTGCAGACAAGGCCTACTCCTGCTTCGCCTACCCCTCATTGCGGTCTAGCTTCCGTAGCCAATGCAGTTTTCCCCTGCAACAAGAGACTGCTCCAATTCCATAATGCTTGTGTTATGCCCCGCTCTTTCATATATGCTCTTTGGGTTCCACCAGAAGCTTGTTTTCGTGCCGCTGTTTGTAACGCATACGTCTCCCGCAGCAGTAAGCTCAAACAGCTCCCTGACTGTGGAAACCCTGCTTTGGGCCAGCTCGCTGTTGTGGGCCATTCCGGCAATGCCGCTCAATTCAACACCCCTGCTTGCAATGCTGTTTGGCGTGATAAACTGCAGTTTTTCTGGCTCGATTGTCCTCAAGCTATACAGCTTGTTTATTGGGGTGTAGAAAATGGTTTTCAGGTAGACGTCTCCCCCATAGTCTGCTTTTGACCAGTCAACAGCATAGGCGAACTGCCAGTTTTCCCAAAGGTCCTTTGCGTCTGCCTCCCTGTCGGGCTTGAAGTCAAAGGCCTCAACAACCGGAACTCCTATGAAGTCCAGGCACCGGCCAGCTCCGTCCCAGAAGGTCAAATTGCTTCCTGTTTCAAGCAATGTCCCGTCTGCCCTGAGTTCAAAGAATGCTGAAAACGGCTGCTCGCTTTCTTCGTGGCTCATTTTCAGGACAACAGGCGTTGCGTAATTGGGGTAAAAACCCATCTTCTTTTGGTTAACTTCCTCGCCTTCCTCAATGCTTAGCAACAGTCCCCTGTTTGAAGCAGTTGAATTCACTTTCTTGAAGTCACTTACCATATCTGTCTTAAGGTTCATTGAAGGGGTTGAGCCGGCAATGTGGCCTGTTTTAACCATCTCCCCCCCACCCACTACAAGAAGCTCGTCAGCCGCGTTTTCGTAGTTGACGCCATAGCCCTGCCTTCCATTTTCCGAGTCAACCCCTATGTTTCCGTTGAATGGCAGGTAGTAAAACAGGCTGTTTGGATAGGCAGACCTAAGGAAGTAAAACTCTACCTTGATTTTTGCATTGGGCTCTCCGTAAGCGTCAAACATGTCCCAATCATCGCCAATGAACCCGATGTCCAAAAGGACGTCATACAGCCCGGCGTTTGGCAGCTGGTCTGAGTCAACATAGCGCCTTGTGAACTCAAGGTAGAAAGGATCTGCAAAGTAGTCCGCAAGTTTGCCTGATTGGTCATCCGAAAACCAGGCCGGCGCGTTGAAGAAGTCTTTTGTAATGCTGTAGTCTGCAAAGTCCTTCTGGAAGTCCTCGCTGTAGCCGTCCTTCATCAGGTATGCCTTGAAGTACAGCAAATCTCTTAATGCATCTATGTTCGGAATTTCAGGGGTCCACACAATGTTCTCGGCCTCTTCAAAGAAGTACACAATGTCTGGCTTGCCGTCAAGAAGGCCTGTGCTCTGCGGAATCCAGCACTCTAGTTCCTCTGCCTGTCCTGATATCCTGAAGCTGCCTGTGAAGCCGATTGTGTCAACAAACAAAGACGTGCTTGAATCAATGTCAACCGAAACGCCGTAGTACTCGTTGCTGGGCACAAGTCCGCTGAAACTGCATTTTCCTTTCTTGATCTGCTGGGCTGCAACATCAAATTCCCTGACGCATGTTGTTTCCAAAGATGGAATGCTTACATTGCCTGGCACTGTCAGTTGAACAGTAACAGTGGCTGTCTGTGTGGAAGCAGTGTCGTTCTCTACCTCAAAGTTTATTTCAAGGGCATCTCTGCTCATAACATTGGTCACTTTCCTTAGCCCAATGCTGCCGTTTTCGACTTCCCTTGTGCTATACTGGTTTTCGAATTCCGTTATATATCTTTCCATTGGACTGGTCGGGCACACAAGGTTTTCCCTGTTGATTTCCAGGAACCCATCAAACATGTGAATCCTCTTGCTTACCTCTATGCTGAACTGCGTGGCATCGCAGTATATAAAGTCCTCGTTGCCGTAGTCGCACGCGCCCATCGTAATGCCTGTTGCATCGCTCCAGTTCCAGTTAAGCGCTGTTTTCGGCAGTGCTCCAGACCCTGCTCTTCCAATCAGGGTTCCTTGCACGCACTCATATACATCAAGGCTTATTGGAGGAATCTCCTGCGGCACAATCTTTGTGTCGAACTTGAGGTGGAACTTCTGCGCGTATGTTGTCACTTCCCTGTCCTTTACCATGTAAGTGCCGAAGTTGCTGCTCTTCCCATAGTTTGTTGGCTGCGCATGGTGGTGCTTTTTTGCAGTAACAGTCGCCGTTGAATAAGTGGGCTTTATGTCCTCAATTCCAAGGTTTTCAAACCAAATGCCAACTTGCTGCTCTTCATTAGCCCCAAGAACCTTTGGACTCTCCACATTCCATTCTGCGGAAATCATTGGGTTGTCCATTGAAACGCCTTCAGCGTCATCCTTGAGGTTGATGACCCAGTCCGGCAAAGCCTGCGTCATGCTTTCATCGCATGGGTCCTCTCCAAACATGCCACCCATCAATCCGCCTATAATGGCAGAAACTAACATGGCAACAGCGCAAGCCGGGCAGTAGCCATATCCGAAAGCAACTTCTGCTGTAGCTGTCCCAAACGCTCCTGCAACCCCAAGGGCAAAGCCAACCCCTGCCCCTGCCAAGGCGCCTCCCATATCAAAATTTCCTTTTTCTGCAGCTTCTCCCCAGGCGCAGACGCTTGCCCTTACATCTACCTGCTCGTCAAGCTGCGTGTTTACGAGGATTGTGCTGTCCTTTGAGTCTCTGCCAAGTATTGTGAAGGCGTACTTGTCAAGGTAGAAGGCTTCGTCCCTTTCAGGCCTTACAAGGACATCAACAACGTGGACTTGCCTGTAGCTGCTTCCAGGGATTCTTGCGAAAATTATTGCCCCGTACATTCCTGGAATGCTTCTCCTTTCAACCCTTATTTGCTTTGTTGGGTTATTTGGCATAAGCTTGAATCCTTCGGGTATAACTCCGATGTCCCCCTCCAAAGCACCGCCCCTGCAGCCTGCGTCCCTGTAGCACAACTCGATTTCCACAGTTGTTTCACCGCACTGGCTTGAATCAATCGTAAAGGTGGCAAAATCCATTGCCTCCCTGATTTCAACCACGTTTTCAGCATCATGGTACTGGAGGCACTGCTCCAGGTTTACCACGTCAACCAATGACTTTATGCTACCAGGGCTTGACCCGACAAACACAGGCCCGCTGTCTGTCATGATTTCGCCGTCGATCATTACGTCAAACACGGCTCTCTCGCCCAAATGGCCTGCTTTTGGCGTAAAGGTCAGGATTGCGTAGTAAACGCTTTCAGCCCTTACAGTGTCAAACATTGGCGTCCAGACAAGGCTTCTCAGAACAACTGTATTGCTTGCCCCTGTGGCTGCCTCGGTTATGCTTAGCTCAACTACCCCAATTACATCGCCTGTCCATGCAAGCTTTGCCTGCAGGTTGTCCAAGTCAACGAACCTGTTGCCGCTCAGGCAGTTGTTCCTGATTTCAAATTCAACCGTTGCCCTGTTTCCCTGCGTTGCAGTAACCCATTCCTTTTGGCTGATTGACAAACAGGGTGAGTTGTCCGGAAGGCCGCCAATCCTGATTTTGACTTCAAGAGGGATTATGAAGTCCCATTCAATCCCTGTTTCCCTGTTTGACACAGTAATGTGGTATTCCCCGCTAAGCTCCTCACTCCGCAGCAGCAGCTCTTTTGCATTTCGACCAAGCACGACCTTAAACAGCTGCAGTGTTTCAACGCTGTTTGCTGGAATGGTTGTCCCAATATACTGCTTTGTGAAATTGAGCATTGTCATCTCATCAAGAAGGCCTCCAAATCTGCCGGTTAGCTCTACTTCCTCTATTGTTACGTTTTTCCCAACCAGGTTTTCAATTCCCACAATAACAGTACTTTCCCTTGTGCCCCTTGTGTCAAGTCTTGCCTCAACCTTGTTTGGGGTGAACAGCAGGATATCACTGTCAACAAACAGGATTACAGGCTCTGCGTAATAGCCTGGCTTTTCGGCCTCAACCTTGATTTTTGTGCCAGGGTCTGCCGGCGGAAGGTTAAAAATGGCTATTCCCCTGCTGTTTGTCGTGCCTGAATAAAATTGCTCGGTCTTGTCAGGGTTTGTGATGCTCACCCTTACAAGCACGTCCCCAAGCTCAAATCCCTGCTCTTCAAA
>JAUWWX010000121.1 GCA_030616665.1 archaeon
ACAATATTACTGGCTTGCAGCTGAGGCCTGATGAGGCAAGGATTACGACAAGGCAGTTTGCAATAACCCTGCTTAGGCCAATAGCAGAGCTTTTGCTTTGGTCTGCGGCTTTTCTCTTCGGCCTGTTTTTGTACAACACAAGGGTTGTAAGGACTGTCCTTGAGAGACAGGAAAAAAGAAGAAAGGGGAAATGAGGCTTTTCAGTAGAGGGTTGAAACCTTTACTTTTTCCGATTCCTCTATCCTTCCCTTTTTCACTCCAATCAACTGCTTTACCATGTTTTTTTCCGCTTCCAACAACAGCCTCTTGGTAACAATGCCGTCCAAGACAATGGCGTCTGCTCCCTTATGGTTTTTAATCTCCTTAAGTAAGTTCCTCACATTGACCTCTTTGACAACATGCTTTTTCTCATCTAAAAAGCGAGCCTTGAGGCTTCCTTCAAGCTGCTGCATTTCTTTTGAAAAAACTCCAAGGTCGTTTGGCTTTGCCTGAGGAACCACTTTTTCTTCTACCCTGGTTCTCCCAGGGAAGGGCCTTGGCCTTCCAAAGCCCTGCCTTGGCCTGCCAAACGCCTGCCTGCCTCCAAAGCCTCTTTCGCCTCTGCCAGGGCTTCTTTCTCTGCTTTCAAAGCCTCTTTCGCTTCTGCCGGGGAAACGATTTTCCCTTCTTGTTTCAAAGCTTCTGTAGCCTCTTCTGCTGGGAATTGTTCTTTCCCCTGTAGTTGAAAAGCTTCTTCTTTCCCTGGCTTCAAACCCTGTGTCCTTGGAATAAAGCGCTTTCCCTTTTTTTCTCAGTGAAGCGAGAATTTCCTTCAGGGTAAGCTCTTCAACTTCCTTGCCGTCAGGGGCCCTTGCAACAAAGTCAATTTTCATCGCTTCGCCAAGCTGCCTTGTAATTATGTTCCCGCCCCTGTCACCGTCAACAAATAGCGTAACTTCCTTGCCTTTTGCGAGATTCAGCATAGTCCTTGAAACATTTGCTCCGCCAATGCCGGCAACGTTTTTTATGCCGTGCTTTAACAGGTTTATGACGTCTGCCCTGCCTTCCACCAAAATAATCTGGTTGCTTTTATCAACATCTGGGCCGATTGGCACCTTGTCCCTGCCTATTTCCCTTAGGTCAGAGGTTCTTGCCTTTTCCCTAATTGTCTCAGTAAGCTCCTTGGTTTCAGGCATGTCAAGGCCCATCTTTAACAGCAGCTCTTTTGCCCTCTCGGTAACGGCCTTTCTTTTCTCACGCCTTGCGTCCTCTATTGATTCGGTTTTAAAGCTGCTGTTGCATGGCCCGACCTTGTCAACTGATTCAATGGCTGCAGCCAGAATGCTTGTTTGAACCCTGTCCAGGCTGCTTGGAATTGTCAGCTTTCCAACAGTTTTGCCGCTTTTTGTCTGGGTTTCCACTTCAATCCTGCCAAGCTTGCCGTTTTTCTGCAGCTCCTTCAGGTCCATTTCCTCCCCGATAAGGCCTTCGCTCTGGCCAAAAATCGCGCCAATGATGTCGTGCTTGTCAACTATCCCTTCAATCAAGAAGTTTGTCTCTATAACGTACTTCACAGTACTCAGATAAGTTTTCGCCATTTCTTAAATCACCTTTTTTCCTCTTTTTGGCGTAGAATTAGGCTTTCTTGATTGCCTCAAAGGAACTTGGAAAGGCATTCTATTACGCGGCTTTTTTTCGCGCGTATTAGCAGCATTTTGTGCTGCTTCTTTTTTCCTTCCACAATTTCAACTTTCGCTTTGAAAAGCTTTCCCAGCTTTTCCAACAATTCTTGGTTTGCCTTTCCCTTTTCAGGTTTCGCCCTAAGCCTTACTTTCAGGGCCTGGGTCGATTCATCAAAACCAATTACGGCAAATTGCTTGCCTGCAGGAACAACTCGCACTTGCATCAAGCTGCCTTGTGCGGTTTCCCCGACTGTTTTTTTAAACTCCTTTACAACCATCAAAAGCAAACAATTAAACAAATGCTTTTTAATGAAATGATTGCTCTTGGCAATTAATAAATTCCCAATTTTTAAATCCCTTTTAAAAGGCAACCCTTTTTTCCAAAGTCGCCCAATTCTACTAAAATAATTATGTAGGGGAAAACATTAAAAAGGCAAGTTTTTTCCTGTTCCCTGGAAACAGCTTCCTTACTCTTTGAAGAATATTCTTCTGCCTCCTTCTTTCGTGCTCCTAAGCGATTTAAGCAGTGCCTCAATTCTTTTAACTTTTTCACTGGTTTGGTCTTTCTCGATTGCCTTCAGCCTCATTTCCTCCAACCTGGCTATAGTGTTTTTAACAGTTTCTAGTTGCCTTCTAAGCTTTACCTGATGCATCGCTCTTTCAGTGAATTGTGAGTCGACAAGCTTCTTGTCTAAGTCCAGAATGTCTTTCCTAGGGCCAGGCTTTTCAGGCCCTTGCCCTTTAGGCTTTTTGCGCTTCATTTTTGGTTTTCTCCCAATACTTTTTATGCAGTTTCCTCTTTTTACCTTTTATGGTTTACCACAGCAAGGGGGCAAATGCCGAAAGGGAGCTAATGCACCTGTTTTTCAATGCCGGCTGTTCCGTTGTAAGGATTGCCGGTAGTGGAACAAGCCCTCTGCCTGCGCCTGATATCATTGCTTTGAAAAAGGGCAGAATTATTGCGGTTGAGTGCAAGGCAAGGAAGGCCAAAAACCTTGCGATTACCGTGCAGCAGATGCAGGAACTGGTTGGTTGGTCGAAAAAGGCGGGAGCCAAGCCCTTTGTGGGCTGGCGAATCCCAAGAAAGGGCTGGCTTTTCCTGAGGCCAAAACAATTGCACAACACAGGGAAATTCTTTTTAATCAGCTTGAAGGACGCCATGCAGAAGGGCAAATCTCTGAAGGAAGTCATTGGTTGATGTTTTTAAATCTTTTCAGGTTAAATCTCTTTTATGAGGCTTCTTGTAGAGGACATGATTGCAGAGCTTAAGCTGAAGCTTAGTGAAACAAAGGGGATAAGGAACAAGGTTTTGCTGAAGGACGCTTTGAATGCTTTGCAGGAATTCAAGGCGGCAAACGAGAAAAGGCTCTGATTTTTCAAAACTTGACCCTTGTCAGGAAAATCATTGTCGCAAGTATCGCACCAATAGTTCCAGCAACTACCATAACGTCAATTGTAGTGTTTGCAGCGCCGGTGAAAACAAGGTATGCTGTTGACGCAACCAAGCCGATTTCAAAAGCTATCAAAACCCCGCTAACAATGCTTATTGTCTTGCTTCCAAAAACCTTTTCCTTCAAATTCCAGACTTCCCTTTCGTTGTTTGAGACCCTGCCTGCAATGTCTGCAATGTGTTGCTTTGTTTCCTGGTTCAGCTGCAGGATGTTTTTCACGCTCTGGTTTATTCTCGCTTGGAACATGGTTGCCTGGTTTTCGATAAAGCGTTGGTCTTCCTTAAATGCACTCAGGGCCCTTTTTTCAACCCTGTCAACCATTTCCTGCTCTTTTGCTCC
>JAUWWX010000072.1 GCA_030616665.1 archaeon
CACCGCAGTTTTCGCTTTCTTGAAGGCTTCGCATTGCGGAATCACTTCGCCGTGCGTGACAAAAACATTGCTTTTTGGAAGCAGGACGCCTTCCTTTTCAATTTTTAGGTTCTCCCATTTTGCAATCGGCCCGAGGATTGTGTCATGGTTGCCCCTCACCAGGACAAGTTTTTTGCAGCAGCCTTGGAGGAAGCGCAGAATGTCGATTACCTCTGACCACTCCTGCTCGCTTACAGTGCCAAACTCGTGTTTTAAATCACCATTTATGATTACGAGCGCTGGCTTTGTAAATGGAAAAACGTATTCAAGCAAATGCTTTTTGATTTCCTTGAAGTTAAACCTTGGCAGCATCACTCCTTGTTTGTTGAACATTAGCTCAATGCCCAAATGCAAATCAGCAATTACCAATGCATTGTCTTTTTCAAGCCAGAGGCCTTTGCCAAGCGCAAAAATGCCTGCTAGCAAGCGGTTTTTCTTCATATGGGAATTCTTG
This sequence comes from archaeon, assembly GCA_030616665.1. Lineage (GTDB taxonomy): Archaea > Iainarchaeota > Iainarchaeia > Iainarchaeales > JAFCCL01. The sequence continues at coordinate 494 of JAUWWX010000072.1, forward strand.
TGATAATAATCATTTAAATAGAAGTTAATCTCTTATTTTCCAATATGGAGATGCTTGAAGAAGCCGTGCTGAGGGCAAAGGAAACAATGATGTTTTGCTCTACTCCTAACGGAACGTTTGCTTCCGGAGGAAAGAAGGGGTATGACAGCATCTTTGCCCGTGATAGTATGATTGGTCTCATAGGCACGAGCTGCTATGATTCAGAAGAGGAATTCAAGATACAGTTTGCCACGACCTTGAACGCGCTCGCAAGGGAACAGAGCAGGCACGGGCAGATTCCAAACTGCATTGACCTGTTCAGCCAAAGGCCGAAGCAGGTTACTTTTGCGACGATTGACAGTACGTTGTGGTATTTGCTTGGCCTGCAGTTCTACAAGAAGAACTACAATGGCAGGAGGCTTTTTGCAAGGCACAGGAAAAACATCAAAAGGGCTTTCGTGTGGCTTGGCTGCCAGGACGCAGGCGAGGACTTTCTGCCAGAACAGTTGCCTACAAGCGATTGGCAGGACGCTTTTCCCCACAAGTACGGGCACACAATCAACACTCTTGCGCTTTACTACTCCACCCTGAGGCTTTACGGCAGGCAAAGGGATTTGAAGAATATGCTGCTGGCGGTTTCAGCCCAAACACCGTCAAAAATCAAGATGTTTGACAGCAAAAGAGGCTATTTTTTCCCATGGGTTTGGAAAAACCATGATGGAGATATAGAGCAGGAAACGTGGTTTGATAGTTTGGGAAATCTGCTGTCTATTTGTGGAGGTCTTGCGACAAGACAGCAGGCCGAATCAATCCTGCAGTTTGTTGAAAAGAATGGCATTAACAAGCCTTTTCCGGTTAGGGTAATCTATCCCACAATAAAAAAGGGCGACCCAGAATGGCACAGCTACTTTTCAAAATGCCTTGCCAAAAGGCCGCATTGGTATTCGAACGGAGGGATTTGGCCATATGTTGGAGGCTTTTACGTTGCTGCTTTGGTCAAGGCAGGCCAGTTTGAGAAGGCCGAGGAACAGCTGCACCTGCTTGCAGAGGCAAACAGGCTTGGCAAAAAGTACAAATGGGAGTTCAACGAGTGGATTAATCCTTTGACAGGAAAAGCAATGGGAAGCAGCTACCACGCCTGGAGTGCTGGCGCATTCCTTTTTGCAGTCACTTCCTTTGAACAGAAACGGTTGCCTGTTCTTGGCTGATTTTCTCGCCAACACCGAGCTTTTTCTCAATTAAGTTGTTAATGTCTTTTGATGTCTTAACGTAGTCAAAGTTTTTGACAGCGCGCTTCCTTGCCTTTTCACCCATCTTTTGCCCTAGGCCCTCATCGCTTAAAAGCATGTACAGGTATTTGGCGAGCTCGTCAACGCTTGCCTTGTATGCCAAAGTCTTAGGCTTAGAAAACTGTATCTTGTGCTTGTGCTCAAAGCCCATCCATGGGTAAACCCATTCCTCATCAAGCTTCACTTCTTCGTCGACCTTTACAAGGAAACCTGTCTCGCCGTGTATTATAGTATCCTTCATCCCCATTGCGTCGATTGAAAGCACGGGCTTGCCGCAGGCCATTGCCTCCACCTGAATCATTCCAAAGCCCTCTATTCTGCTCGGCGCGGCATACACATCACAAGCATTAAGCAGGCAGCACATAAAGTCTCGGGACAATGGCCCGTCAACGAACTTGACCTTTCGCCTGATGTCAAAGTCTTTCATTATCTCCATTTCCTTCCTGTAGTGGTATAAGGGCTTTCCCTTCTCCCAAGTCTTGCCAACATACTTCCAGTTCGGGAAATCGCCGTTTATTTTCCCAAGGGCCTGCAGAACCTCTTGGAAGCCCTTGCTTGTCGTGTCTCCGCCTGAAGTCAAAATCATTTTCTCATCTGGTTTGACGCCAAGCATCTCCCTTATCTTAAGTACCCTAGGGTCATCTTTTGGCAAGGGCCTTATATGGCCTGTGTCAATTCCAATAGGCATTGGGTAAATGTTCTTGTTCGTTACACCGTCCCTGTGGTATGTTTCCTTTACCCAGTTGCTTGTCGTAAGAATCAGCGGCAGGCTATCAAGCAATTCGTGATAATTTGCAACCCAGCCGTCAGCGTTTAGCCACGGCACAGGCTGAATGCCGTACTTTAGCGGGTGTTGGATGATTCTTGGCGCGTCCCCCCAATAACCAATGCCGACCACTGCATCAGGCTTGAAGGTTTTGTAAAGCAGCTCTTTCTCCGAGTTCGCATTTCTGTCGCACGGTACTGCTTCAAGCCCGTTCTTAAGCAGTCCATGGTAAAGCATGTCGCCTTGAATGCTTATTCCATCCAACTCAGGCGGATAAGGATACAGTATCAGCGATCGCATGTCCTCTTCACTCTGAAGCTCTCGGTTGCGCGCGCACTGCGCGCTTCAAAGCTTCCATTACTAAATTGATAGAGTGAAGTGATTAATAAGCGTTTCGATTGCGCATTGCGCGCGTTCAATCGCGTCGCGACGCGCGCGCCACGCGTGTTCGACACGCAGTAGAAGCCGCGCTTAGACAAGCGATAAGAAAAGAAGCGCGCTTCGCCGCAGTGCAGCTCGCCGCTCTCAATCAACTCCCGCACTGCGCGATGAACTTCCTTGTGCCTGTTGTGGTCGTACTCGCCGTTACTTCCATGAGTGAACACGACGTCGAAGCGCGGAGCAAGCCTCAATTGACGCAACATCTCTTTGATGCGTGTCTTAACTTCGTCCAGCGAGCGCAGCTTTTCCTCAGGATGCTCGTCTTCCAAGTCCGAGATTGCGCACCTTGCACCAAGTTTCTTGCAGGCTTTTCTGAATTTTGGTTCCCTGTCCTTGTCGTCTCTCCTGCAGAGGCTCAGAACAGTCCAATTCCAATCTGGATGCATCAAAATTGTGCCGCCGCACCATATGGTTTCGTCGTCTGGGTGTGCCACTACAACAAGGGCTTTTACCATACCCAAAAATAAGAGTGCAAAAAGTTAAATACCAATTCAACACTATTAGATTGGTTCATAATGAAAAAAAGGCAGCTTTTTAGTGTTGGAGATTTGTGTCTTGACGTGCTGCAAGAGGCAGTCAAGGGCATCGAATTTGGGAAAGAGCATGCCCTAAAACAGCTTGATTTCAGCGTTGGCGGAAATGCGGCGAATTTCGCCGTAATTGGCTCAAAACTAGGCCTACAGCCAAAATTAGTTAGCGCAGTTGGAAGCGGTTTTGGAACAGCTTTTCTGAAAAAAGAACTGGCAAAAACCAGGGTTCCATCAAAGCTTTTGAAGAGCAGAGAACCAAATGCGTTCAGCATAATCCTTGTTAATAGAAGAGGAGAGAGGGCAATCCAGTCTGTGAAGAATTGCTTGAGGGAAATCACAGCAAAGAGAATTGAAAAGATTCTCTTACCCCAACTTAAGCCTGGGGACATAGTCTTCTTCGGCGGCTTCTACCATCTGCACAAGCTGAGGCCAGGCTTTCAAGCCCTGCTGAAGAAGATAAAGGGGAGGAGGGCAATTGTCTGCTTTGACACCTGCTTTGACACTAGGGGCAACTGGCGCATTGACAGCTTCCTTCCCTTCATCGATTACCTTTTCGTGAACGACATCGAGTTAAGGCACATTGCTCGCGGAAAAACAATGCAGCAGCGCGTTGAAACGCTTTTCAGAAAAGGCGCCACCCGCGTTGCAGTAAAGCGGGAGAGTAAGGGCGCCACGCTTTTTGTGAATGGCTTCCCACCGGAACATTTTCCGTCTGTTGCGCAAAAGGTTGTTGACACAACTGCGGCAGGCGACGCGTTCAACGCAGGCTTCGTCTTCGGCTTGATGCACGGCTACTCGCTAAACAACTGCATGCTTGCAGCAAACTTTGTCGCGGCAAGGAAGATTCAAGTGCACGGCTTGCACGCGCCGACAGCGAACGCAGTCGAGCGCTTTGTTGCGAGGAACAACGAGCCCACTCTCATAGTCATGCGCAATTACGATGAGCTAAGCAGCATGGCTGCGCAAAGAGTGGTTAACTTGCTTAAGCGCAAGCCAACCGCTTATTTTTTGCTTCCAACAGGCAAAACTCCGGAGCTTCTCTACAAACGCCTTGCCGAATCATACAGAAAGCGCAAAGTCTCTTTTGCAAAGGCAAGCTTCTTCAATTTGGACGACTATGCCGGCCTTTCCCAGAAAGACAAAAGTAGCTTTGCATTCTTCCTGCGCAAGCATCTCTTCGCCAAAATAAATGCAAAGAGCAAAAACATCCACCTGCTTGACGGCGCAGCCAAAAACTTGGGAAAAGAGGCTGCAAAGCATGAGGCTGCTATCAGGAAGCAGGGCATTGACCTCTGCATTTTGGGCATTGCCCCCAACGGGCATCTTGCTTTTAACGAGCCAGGCAGCTGCCCTTACAGCATCACAAGGGTTGTCAAGCTCAGGGAAGCGACGAGAAGGAAGAATCGCGGGGATTTTCCCGGCAGGGCTGTCCCAAAAAAGGGAATCACTGTTGGCTTGCGCACAATCAGGGACAACTCAAGGAAAATTATTCTGATTGCCTCAGGCAAGGGCAAGGCTGGGGCAGTTTCAGCCTCCTTGCGCAGCAGGGATTTCTTGAAATGGCCTGCTGTTTCGCTAAAAAGCCATAAAAATTTCATGTTCATTGTGGACAGGGCAGCTGCAAAAGGAATTAAAGGTGTTTGAAAATGACCCCCAAACGCAGGAAAAGGCTTTCCCCCGCCCAGAAACAAACCAGGGCTTTTTTGAAGGAAAGGATTTCTTTTCATCTGAAGGCAGCTTCAACGGAAACGCAAGTCCGGTCACTAAAAAAATGGCATCTTACAAGGGCGGCTGGGTTGAACAAAGAAAAGGAAAAAATATTTCCAAAAAGCGGTAGCAAAGAGAAATAGCTTTTTTTTATGTTCTGCTTGAAGGAATATATTTAATTAGTATTTGCTTCCTCATTGATTGTATGCCTGTACTAAGGCTTGAATACAAGGGCTTTTCTTTGGATCTGCCATATCAGCATAAGCATTTTTACTTGACTAAGGAATTTGAGCTAGGCAAAAACCTTTACCGGATTCTGTTTGAGTACTTAATTGATCGAAAAACCGTTTCTTGTGGCGGGC
>JAUWWX010000036.1 GCA_030616665.1 archaeon
GATTATGAAGGGTAAGTAGGTGAAGGTTTAATGGCAATAGATGCGGGGAGGGAATTGAGAAGGGCGGGGGATAGCGGAAAGGTCCTGTTTGGGAAAAGGCAGGGAGAGAAAAGTGTTTTAAAAGGTGAGTGCAAGTTAGTTATTATAAGAAACAACGCCGAAAAGTACGACAAAGAAAGAGTGCAACAGTTGTGCAAAGTATGCGGGGTGCCATTTTTTGAGTTTGATGCTGTGGGGGTTGATATAGGAAGTTACTGTGGCAAGCCGTTTGTTGTTTCTTTTGCAGGCATTGAAAAGCCTGGCAAAAGCAAGGTTCTTGAGCTTGTAAAAGGCAAGAAATAGTTGAATAGTGTTCATGAAATGCGTTTAAGGGGCGAGGAAATTTTTTATTTGAATGCACTTAACAGCGTAAGCGGTGCAAATGCTAGGGATTGCGTTGTCCAAGGCAAGGTGATTACCTTCCTGATGAAGGGGAAGGAACTGGGGAGGGCAATCGGAAAGAATGCAACAGCAGTCAAGAAGCTGAGGCAACTGCTTAAGCTAAACGTTGAATTGCTTGAATATCCTGACAACCCTGCTGAATTCATAAAAAAGGCCCTGTATAATGTAAAGGTGAAAGAGGTAAAATTTTCGCTAAAGAACGGCAAAAAGGTTGCAAAGGTCGTGCTTGAACCAGGGGAAAGGCGGAAGATTTTGAGTGGGATGAGCAGACTAAAAAGAATTAAAGCTTTGGCACAAAGGAATTATAATGTTGAGGACATAAAAATCCATTAATTGAGAGGGATGAAGAATGGCTAGAGGGGAATTCGCTGCAAGAAAGCTTGAGTCAGACAGGCAGAAGTGGAAGTGGAAGAACCCCAACTACAAGAGGAAAACTCTTAGGACGAGGGAAAAGCATGACCTGCTTGAGGGAAGCCCGCAAGGCAGGGGAATAGTTATAGAGAAAAGGGGCGTTACCGCAAAGCAGCCGAACAGCGGAGTGAGAAAATGTGTAAGGGTTCAGATGATTAAGAACGGAAAGCAGCTGACTGCCTTGGCGCCTGGAGATGGGGCAATAAAATTTATTGACGAGCACGATGAGGTAATCGTAGAGGGAATAGGCGGAGCCAAGGGCGGCCCCAAAGGAGACCTTTGGGGGGTCAAATACAAGGTAACGCATGTGAACAACCAGGCTTTAGAAATGCTTCGGAGCGGAACGAAGGAGAAGGTGAAGAGATGATAATGCGAGCGGAAGGGAGTAAGTGGCATCGAGGCTCACAAGAGCCGAAGATGGCACAACACCAGTCGGGTTGAGGGGCTAAGGAGAAGGTAAAAAGGCAATTGGTGTTTTTATGGCGTTGGTTTTTGGGAAATGGAGCGGCGAAGGCGTGAAGATTTCCGATTTGGGCCTTGCGCGATACATTGCCCTTGATTCAAAAACGGTTCCGCACAGCTTTGGAAGGCAGACGCAGAAAAAGTTTGAGAAGGGAAAAATGGGCATTGTAGAAAGGCTTGTCAACAAGATTATGAGATCAGGTCAGGGAAAGAGGAAGCTGAGCGGAAAGTATGTTAGGGGCAGGGGAAGCTGCGGGAAAAAGCTGCAGGCGATGAAGACTGTTGAACACGCCTTTTCGATTGTGGAGAAAAAGGCAAAGCAGAACCCGTTGCAGGTTCTTGTCAAAGCAATTGAGAACGCCGCGCCCAGGGAGGATACGACAAAGATTAGGAGGGGAGGAATTGCGTACGCGGTTGCTGTTGACGTTGCGCCAATGACAAGGGTGGATGAAGCATTGAAAAACATTGCCTTGGCTGGCTTTGTTGGCTCGTTCAACAAGAAGAAGAGCGCTGCCGAAGCGCTTGCCGAAGAGCTAATTCTAGCCTCGCAAGAAGACACAAAAAGCCTTTCTGTGAAAAGAAGGGATGAAGTGGAAAGGATTGCGAGGAGCAGCAGGTAAACAGGGTGGTTCTATTTGGGAAGAAAGGAAGAGATGGTAAAGCTTGCTGAGCAGCTGATGGATAACAGAAATAATATTAGAAACATTGGCATTGTTGCCCACATAGATCACGGCAAGACAACAATGACAGATTCGCTGATTGCTGCTGCAGGACTGATGAGCGAAGAGCTTGCAGGAACACAGCTGGTGATGGACTATTACGAACTGGAGCAGCAGAGGGGAATAACAATTAACGCTGCAAATATAAGTCTTGTCCACGAAATGCAGGGAGAAAAGTACTTGATTAACGTTATTGACACGCCTGGTCACATTGACTTTGGAGGCGAAGTGATTAGGGCGATGAGAGCAGTTGACGGCGTAATAGTTGTTGTAGATGGAGTTGAAGGGGTGATGCCCCAAACCGAGACAGTTATAAGGCAGGCTTTGAGGGAAAAGGTAAAGCCTGTTCTTTTCATAAACAAGGTTGACAGGCTGGTAAATGAGCTGCAGCTTACAGCAGAGCAGATGCAGGAACGCTTTGTTAAAACGATTGCACAGGTAAATAAGCTGATTAAGGCAAATAGCCCCAAGGAATTTAAAGAGGAGTGGCAGGTAAAGGTAAATGAGGGTTCGGTTTGCTTTGGCAGTGCATACTATACGTGGGCTATAAGCATTCATTCGATGAAGGAGACAAACATTGGCTTTAAGGACATCTTTGACTACTGCAAGAAAGAAGAGCAAAAAACGCTTGCAAAAAAAAGTCCGTTGCATGCATCCATTCTAAGAATGATCGTAGAGCACTTGCCAAACCCAATTGAGGCGCAGAAATACAGGGCAAGCACTATTTGGTCAGGTGACCCAGAATCAGAGATAGGAAAGGCAATGCTTGAATGCGATAAGAATGGGCCTGTAAGCATGATGGTCACCGATGTAACTGTTGATCCGCACGCTGGCGATATAGCAACCGGCAGGATTTACAGTGGAATACTTAAAGCAGGTGAAAAGATAAAGGCAATTGGAATGCAGAAAGAGGTTGCAATACAGCAGGTTGTTGTTTTCATGGGCCAGGACAGGGTCAAGGTTAGCGAGGTGCCTGCTGGAAACATTGCAGGCATAACAGGCTTAAAGGAAGTGTTTGCAGGCGAAACAATAGCAAGCGTTGACATGGAAGCCTTTGAAAGCTTTAAGAGCACAGCCGAACCAGTAATGACAATCAGCGTCGAGCCAAAGCAGACAAAGGATTTGCCAAAGCTTATTGAGGTGATAAAGCAGATTACAAAGGAGGACCCGAATATCGTGGCAACTCTTAACCAAGAAACAGGCGAGCACCTTTTGAGCGGAATGGGCGAATTGCATTTGGACGTAACCAAATACCGAATTGAGGTCGACCACAAGATTCCGATTGAGGTTGGTTCGCCAATAGTTGTCTATAGGGAGGCAATAAACAAGGAAAGCCCTACCCTTGAAGGAAAATCGCCCAACAAACATAACAAGTTTAAGATGAGTGCAGAGTCAATTGAACACGAAATTCTGCAAAAGCTGGTTGAGTCAAAGATTTCGGGAAAAATAAAGCCAAAGGACAAGGACGCAATTGCCAAGTTCGAGGAAATGGGCTTCGGAAGGGATTTAAGCAGGAGGATTTGGGCAGTGCACAACAACTGCATGCTTGTTGACATGACAAGGGGGATAGTTGCATTGCATGAAATCAGGGAACTGGTTATGCAGGGCTTTAAGGACGCGATGCAGGAAGGGCCTCTTGCAAAGGAAAAGGGCTTTGGCATAATGATTATGCTTGAGGACGCGAAACTGCACGAGGACGCGATTCACAGGGGTCCAGCCCAGGTTCTGCCAGCCATTACAAGGACGTGCTATGCATGCATTTTAAGCAGTGACCCTGTTTTGCTTGAGCCAAAGCAGATTTTGTTCATAACCTGCCCACAGGACTATATGGGCGCGGTTTCAAAGGAGCTTGGCCAGAGAAGGACACAGATTACTGAGATGAAGCAAGAGGGGGACGCAAGCATCTTCATTGCAAAAGCGCCAGTGAAAGAGCTGATTGGGTTTTCAGCAACGATAAGGAGTGCAACACAGGGCAGGGCAATCTGGACAGCAGAATACGCCGGATACGAGCCCCTTCCCAGAGAGATGCAGAAAGAGGTAATTGAGGCTGTTAGGAAGAGAAAGGGCATGGACTTGACAGTTAAGACAGCACAGTTCTTTTTGGATTAAAAAAAAAGGCTATTTTTCACGCAACCCAAGAGAATGCAACAGTCCCTGTAAACAGAAAGAATAAAATAGTTGGGACAACATAAACCTTGCAAAATGAACAAAAAAACCTTGATCGCAATAATTGCAATCGTTGCCACGCTGGCAATAGTTTTGGCCAGTGGCTGCCTTCAAAAGCCAGTTGCTGACGGACCCTACGAAAGAATTGAGATTATCGGAGAGACCGCCCCAGCTGGAATTTACGACCCTTCGGTGGAATATGGAGAGGATGGTATTGGATGGATGGCATATTCAGCAGTAACAGCAGGAAAGAATGTATGTGTTGCTACACACCTGGCTAAGACAACCAACCATGGCAAAACCTGGGAATTTGTGTCAAACATAAACCCCTGCATTGATGACAGCATAGTTGAAGAAGGTGAAACAATAGAGGGAAGATGGAGGTATGAGGTTGCAAGCATATTATACGACCCGGATGACCCGGGAAGGGAATGGAAGCTTTTTTCACACAGATTCATTACAAAACCTTTCTATGGGGAAGATAATAGAATGTTTCAGTATGGCTGGATTGCCTATAAATATGCTAGTGACCCAGCTGGCCCATGGTCAGAGGAGATTCCCCTTTTGGGCGCAGGAGAATTTGGAGTTTCAAATTACAATGTAAGGGTTGATTTGAGCAGTCTTAATCCTGATATCCGCGATTTTGTATATTATTCTGAGCCAGGTTCAATTGTCAAGGATGGAATTATTTATCTTAGTTTGGAAGGAAGCACCTTTCATGGAACCGTGGTAGAAGAAATTGTAAAGGAGAAATGGAAGGAGCGTAAAGTAGTTCTGTTTTCTTCCCATGATCATGGAGAGACATGGGAATATGTGGGCACTCTTACAGATGCTGATGATGCAGTGGGATTGGGGTATATAGCATTCACTGCTTCAAGCTTGGTTGAGGAAAAGGGAAGGCTGTTCTTATTTTTGTCGCCATCAGGAAAATTGGCTCCGCCATTCAGAGATGATGGACGTAGAGGCGGTGGCAGGGCCCATGATGGAACCTTTATTTTTGAATTTGAGGACATAACAAGGGCAAAACTCAAGAGGGATGAGAACAGGAAACTGATTGTTTTCAAACATATTGAGCCCCTGATTGGCACGGGCGGGCAAAGCGACTATGACGAGCAAAACACTTATGGCGGCATCGTGCTTCCTCAAGAGAATCATCGCACTGCGCCGTACTTGCAGATTTATAGCACAAAGGAAAGGATAACATGAAAAAAACAATTAAGCTAATTATTGCAGTAATCCTGATTTTGATGGCTGGGATTGTCTTAATCAGTCTGGCTGGAAAGCCGGCTTCTGACGGAAGTGATTGTGATAAAGAATATAGCTTATATACAGCTAATTTAGATGGAAGTGAAATGAAACCAGTTATCACGAATTCTTATCAGCAAATGTCTCATGCAAGAGTTTCTCTTGATAAAAAATGGATTACTTTTACTCGTTTTAATAATATTGGGAAAGATGGGTGTGCGTCAGAAGCTCCGAGTAATTATGATATTGTTAGAAAGCAATATATTGGGACTGAGATTATGCTTATGAGAATAGATGGCAGTGGGTTAAGGGCTCTTGTTCCATCTAAAAAAGGCAGGGCTGCTGCCAACAGCTATTGGACACCTGACGGCAAGGGACTTGTATACATATATAATGATGGCAAGAAATCTCGTATCAATCATATTATTTTTGACGGTAATATGGAAATCAAGAGCGAGACTGAAATTCCTCTTCCAGATTATATTCAGGCTGCAGACCCGCAGTGGGGAAAAGATTCTTCTGGAAATGACTGGATTGTTTTTCCAGCCCACAATACGCAGACCAATACAAGAGGTTTGTGGTGGGTTAAGCCAGACGGAAGCAGCCTGGAACAGTTGACATGGCCCGAACTCCAGGACAACGACCCGAAAATCTCGCCAGACGGCAGCAAAGTAGCCTTTATGAGGAAGGTTAAAGAAGGATTTCATTGGCACAGCATGATATTAGATTTGGAGACAAGGGAGGAAACAGACATTTCAGCCGGGTATTTTCCGGAGGACATTCTTGCGGGCGTGGATGCGATGCCAGAATGGTCCAGCGACGGCGAGCTGCTGATATTCTGGCATATATACATCAGCAAACAACGGCAGGAAACCTCGCTTCACACAATTAGGCCAGATGGTAGTGGGAGGAAAAAAATTCCTCTTCCTGAGGGAAATGTCTATGGCATTGTAGCCTTTTTCCCAGATGAAGGTTCTGATGATGATACAAGAATTATATTTTTTGCGCATAAAAATAAAGATTGATAAAAAGAGGATAATATGAACAAAGCAATTAAGATAACTATTATAGTAATTCTGATTCTTATAGTAGGGGCTGTTTTTGTTAATTTGGCTGGAAGGCCGGCCCCTGACGGAAGCGATTGCGACAAGGAATTCGGCCTGTATACAGCCAACCTGGACGGAAGCTGGATGAAACTGCTCATCTCGGATTCCTGGAGGCAGATGACTCATGCAAGGGTTTCCCCGGACAGGCAATGGGTTGCTTTTACACGTTATAATAATATAGGAAAAGACGGCTGCGCATCAGAGAATGAGGGCAATTATGACGAACCACTTGAGCAATATAAAGGGACTGAAATTGTGCTTATGAGAATAGATGGCAGTGATGTAAGAACTATTATTCCGCATGAAAAAGATAAGGTATCAGCAAATAGTTATTGGACTCCTGATGGAAAAGGGCTGATTTATGTTTCTGCACCTAATGAAAAAGGGAACCCTCAAATTAATCATATTGTTTTTGATAATAATATGGAGATTAAAAGCAGCTCTAAGATTCCTATCCCTGAAAATGTTATTCCTACAGACCCGCACTGGAGGGGGGATTGGATTGTTTTTCCAGCAACAGATCCTGTAACTAGAACAAGGGGGATTTGGAGAATTAAGTATAATGGAGAAGGGCTTGAGCAACTTACTTGGCCTAAGACCAAAGTTCCTATTGGCGATAATGATCCCAAGTTTTCACCTGATGGCTCTAAAGTTGCTTTTCTGCGTCAAGTGAAGGAAGGGGCATTTTTCCATGCCGTGATTGTGGACGTAAATACAAAAGAAGAGAAAGACCTTTCAGCAGGATATCTTCCTGAAAATGCCATAGCTGCTTTTGATGGCCCGCCTGAATGGTCTTCAGATGGAGAACTTTTAATCTTCCCTCATATACTTGTTGATAAAGAAAAGGCTTTGAGCGAATTGCACATAATAAAATCTGATGGCAGTGGAAGGAAAAAAGTGCCCTTGCCTCGAGAGTATCTTTACTTTCATACAGCCTTTTTTCCAGATGAAGGCTCTGATGATAATGCCAGGATTATATTTTCAGCACACAAATTAAAGTAACTAAAGTAACACGAAAATGAAAGGAAGGGTAATATGGGAATGGAAAAGAAATGCCTGGTGCTAGGAATTGTTGCCTTGCTTGGAATAGTTCTGGTCAGCGGCTGTGTTCAAGAACCAGTTCCTTATGAAGTCATTGAAGGCCCCTATGAAAGAATCAGTATTATCGGCGAAACATCAAATAAAGGAGTTTTTGACCCAAGTGTAGAATATAAAGATTCTTCTTTAGGCTATTTAGTTTATTCA
>JAUWWX010000100.1 GCA_030616665.1 archaeon
AAAACAAACATTTTGGACGGGCTGCTTTTCGCTTTGGGAATAAGCAGCATGAAGATGCTGAGGGTAAGCAGGATAGACGAGCTGGTGAACAATAATGCGGTGGAGAATTACGCAAAGGCAGAGCTCACCCTGCGTGATGGGAACAGGACTTACGTAATCCAGAGGATGATTGACAAGCAGGGAAAAAGCATTTACAGGCTTGACGGCAGGAGAAAGACAAGGAACGAGATTGCTTCATTGCTGCTTGAGCTTGGAATAAGGGCAGGGGGCCACAATATTGTGGTGCAGGGTGACACAACTCGTATTATAGAGATGAGCCCTCTTGAAAGGAGGCAGATAATTGATGAGCTTGCGGGATTGCAGGAGTTTGACGAAAAGAAAGAGGAAGCCCTAAAAGAGTTACAAAAAGTAGACAACAAGTTGAGGGATGCAGGAATAGTGCTGCAGGAAAGGGAGAATTACTTGCAAGAACTAAGGAAAGACAAGGAGGCAGCGGACCAATTTGAAAGCCTGGAAAAGGAGGGTAAGAGAATAAAGGCAACGCTTTTGTTTAGCGAAATTGAAAGCATTGAAAAATCTGAAAAAGAGTGCGATGAAAAGCTGGTTGGCATTCGAGAAGAAAAAGCAGAGACTGAGGCGCAAATTGAGAAGGCCTTGGCAGAAAAGAATAGTCTTAGGGAGAGGAGCGATGAGCTGAATAAAAATATTTTGAGGCAGAGGGAAGAGGCAGACGCAACCTTTGGGGCACAGCTTGAGGAAGCAAAAACCGAGAAGGCGCTGCTGCAGCAAAGGCTTGAAAACAGGGAAAGCCTTCTCAGGCGTGACAGGGCAAGGGCTGAACAGCTGCGGGGAAAAGCAAAGAAAATGGAGCAAGAGACCCAAAACCTAAAGAAGCGGGTAGAAGAAATTGCCTCTGCCTTGGTCGATGTTGGGAAAAAAATCAGGGAAGCAGCTGAAAGAAAAGCTGCTCTTCAAGGGGACGCAGAGCAAAGGGAAAAAAAGTTAGCTGAAATGAATGAGAAAGCTGAAGCTGTTTCAGAAGAACTGGCTTCGTTGGGCGAAAAAATGCTTGAAAAAAACAGCCTGCTGGGTGGCTTGCAGAAGGAGCTGGAGCTAAAGAAGAAGCTGATGCGGGAAACAACGCAGATGATTTCTGAAACAGAGGCAAATGTTTCGCTCAGGGAAAAAAAGGCAGCTCTGCTTACCCAACTGCGAAAAAAGTACGGCGGAATAGATGAAACGCTTAGGAAAGTTGAAAAGATGGCTGAAAGGGCATTGGAAGACCTTAAGGAGTGCGAAGCAGAGAGGAAGAACCTTGCCGAAGGCATTGGGCTACTTGGAAAGAGTGGCGCAACGTGCCCTGTTTGCGAATCCGAACTGAAGAAAGAGAAAAAGGAGGCCATTGCGGGAAAAAAGGAAGCAAGGCTCAAGGAAACGATGGCAAGGGAGCAAATCCTTAAGCAAACGAAACACGACCTGCAAGCAAGGATTGCAGAGATGAGGGACGCGTTTGAAAAGGAAAAACTGCTTTCGATTGAAACAAGTGATTTGCCCGAACTTAGGGAAAGACTGCACCTAGCAAGGGAAAGCCTTTTGGAAATAAAGAAATGGTTTTCGCTCAACAGCCTGGAAAAAATCAGAAACGAAGCGGAAGCCCTGAAACAGAAGCGCGAAGAAAAGAAGGCTTCCTTGGCCAGACAAAAGGAAGCAATAATGGCGTTCCAAGCCAGTTTGAGGTTGGAGGCATTTCATGAGGCAAACAGCGCCCTCAACAAGATTGAGAGACTGGAACACTCGCTTGTGCAGGAAAGGGAAAACCTGCTTAACAATGAGGCAAAGAGGCTGCAAAGCCAGAGGGAAGAGGCTTTGGCTGAAGCCAGCGCTTTGGAAGAAGAGAATGAAAGACTTTTGAATGAAAAGCAAGCAGGGGAAAAGGAGATGCAAAGAGTTGAATCAAAGATTGCACTGCTTGAATCAAAGGTTGTTGAAGCCGAAGGGCAGAGAAAAGCTATGGCTGAGGAAAAGGAAAAGGTTGAGAAGGGAATCTTGAAAGAGGAGGAAAAAAGTAGGTCAATGCAAGCAAGGCTTAGGGCAGCAGAACAGCAGGAAAACAGTTTGATGGTCGAGAAAAGCAAGCACGAGGTAAGGGCAGCAGACCTGGGGGAGGAAGCCAGCAATTTTGAGGGCATAGAAAGAATAAAAGAGTTTGATGCCAAGCAACTGAACGAAAGGCTTAGGCAAACCGGAGAAAAGATTGAAGCCCTTGGCGCGATAAACATGAAAGCATTGGAATCATTCAACCAGCTTGAGGCAGAGGTAGTTGACGTGAGAAAAAAGGCGGAAAAGCTGGATGAGGAAAGGCTTGCCGTTGTTGAAATGATTGAAAAGATTGACGTGAAGAGAACAAACGTTTTCATGGAGTGCTTTAACGAGTTGAACAAAAACTTTTCAAAAATGTTCAACGCCCTCTTTGATGGAGAGGGAATGCTGCAGTTGAACAATCAGGAGAGCCCTTTGGAGGCTGGCCTGCTGATTCAGGCAAAGCACAAGGGCAACAGTATAAAAAACATTGACTCAATGAGTGGTGGAGAAAAGACCCTGACGGCTCTGGCATTCCTCTTCGCAATCCAACTGTACGAGCCAGCTCCATTCTACGTGTTTGATGAAGCCGATGCCGCTTTGGACAAGGAGAACAGCGCAAAGATGGCGAATATAATTAAGGAGGTCAGCAAGCAAAGCCAGTTTATTGCCATCACCCACAACGATCCACTTATCCAAGAGGCCGACCAAATTATCGGTGTGGCATTAAACAAGCAGAAAAGCAGTGTCATAGGCCTTAAGCTGAGGGAAAAACTGGCTCAACAAGCTGCATAAAATCAGCCAGAACCACGTCCTGTTTTCCTTTTGTGGAGTTCCACTTCGGTCTTTGGTTTCTTTCTCTCTAAAAAATCTTTCCGCGCCTTTTTCTTTTCCAGGTCTATCTTTTTCTCCTCCTCCAAAATCAGGTGCTTGAGCAGGGAAATCTTCTTTTTGTAAAAAGACTGATTGATTGCATAATCCTCAGCTGTTATCAGGCTCTTTTTTAGCTGCATTTTTAAGTCTCTCAAAGCCCTTTCGAATGCCACAACCTTGCTTTTGTTCAGCTCCAATTGAATGTAGTCAGAACTCAAAACGTGCCTTTCAGCAAGCAGCTTATTCAGCTTATTCTGCACTGGCTTATTTAGGACGTGAAACTGCTCTTTTGACAGGTAGCCTTTCTCAAGCCTTTTCCTCAGCTTTCTCTGTTCCAAAAGTATTTCATCCAACCTGTCTTCAAAGGAAAATTTCTTGAACAGATGAAACTTCCTGTCAATGCCGACAAGGGAGAAAATCGTTGCGCATGCAATCAGCAGAAGAAGCAGCAACACAGTGAAAATTGCCTCGTCCAGCGCAGGCCTGCCCTGCCAACTAGGTGCAAGCTCAATAAACCTGTTCTTTGGAAGCGTCTCAAAATATGCATAGCTTGCATCAGCCGCATCAAAGAGCCCTTCAGCCAAAAAAACCAGGCCAATTCCGTTTCTGGCGCTGCTCAACGCAGCTGCTGTCTGGCCGCCTTCTTGGTAAAAGAATGAGCTGTCAAGGTAGTATTTCGCATGATCAAGGTAAAGCCTGGCCCACACAAAGCTGTGCTTGCTTTGGCTTATTTTTTGTTCAAGCTGAAAAGTTTTCTCAAGCAAAGCCTCCTGCAACTCCTCCAGGCTCTTGTTTTTGGAAAAAATTGCTGCATTGGTCAAGGCAAGCGAGGAAGCCGAGTCAAACAGGGCAGCATATGTCCAGCCACTGCCAAGAGAAAGCTTTGCACCATCCAGGCGTCTCAAAATGTCTTCGGTTTCATCCTTGGCCAAAGCAGACAAGCCGTTTTCGCTATTTGCGATGTATGAATTGACAAGGCCAGCCAGCCCTTGGTCAGGCAAAACGCCTCTTTTGCTGTTTTTGGTCAGCCCATAAAAATCCTTGCTCACATTATACCACGCCAGCGCATATTCGTAGTCCATTACGTCGGAAACCCTCTGCCAGTCAACGCCGTTTTCCTCAACCACTATTACAATCTCCTTTGACTGCTTTAGCTCGTTCAGCCTGAGCATTGCCCAGCTAAGCCTTTCCTTTGAGGCAACATGCCATTCGAATTGGTCCACGGAAACAAAGCTGTTCAAATCAAGTGCAAAGGATTCCATTTTTCTGCCCAAGTCGTCTACCTTGCTGTTGAATGCCGTACTACTGCTTAAAAGCAAGGCTGGGTTTTCCGCTAT
>JAUWWX010000064.1 GCA_030616665.1 archaeon
GCGTACTTCCCTGGCAGTGGACTTAACGGCTTCCCTACGGCACCCCTGCACCACGTGGGTGCTAGGACACCAAGTCCACATCGTTTACGGCTGGGACTAACAGGGTATCTAATCCTGGTCGCTCCCCCAGCTTTCGTCTCTCACCGTCAGAACCGTACTGGTAAAGCGCCTTCGCTACTGGTGGTCTTTCCGGGATCATAACATTTCACCGTTACCCCGGAAATTCCCTTTACCTCTCCCGGTCTCGAGCCTGGCAGTATCTCTGGCAATTCAACTTGTTAAGCAAGCTGATTTCACCAAAGACTTTTCAAGCGAGCTACGGACGTTTTAGGCCCAATATAAGTGGACACCACTCATGGAGTACGTGTTACCGCGGCGGCTGGCACGTATCTTGCCCCCCATTTATTCGCCAAGCTTTTTGGGCTTGGCAAAAGCAAGCAAAGCTTGCACTCGAAATCCCCCTATCACGCTTTCGCGCATTGTAAAGGTTTCGCGACTGCTGCACCCCGTAGGGCTAGGACCCTTATCTCAGTGTCCTTCTCCGGGCTACCTCTCTCAAGGCCCGTATGGATCAACGGCTTGGTGGGCATTTACCCCGCCAACGACCTAATCCACCGCAGGCTCATCCTTGGGCGCTTGCTTGCATGGTGCAAGAGCTTTGGGCAATTGGACATTCCAGTGCCAGTTGCCTATTAGGCATTATCCCCAGTTTCCCAGGATTAACCAGTCCCAAGGGTAGATTACCCACGTGTTACTGAGCCGTTCGCCAAAGACGCCGTATACGCCTTTAAGACTTGCATGTCTAAATCGGATTTCGATAGCAGTATCCTCCAGCAGGATCAGCTGGAATTACACCAAACAATTCCGACATTGGATTTGGGATGAATCGCCTCCAGTGCTTAAACCGCGGGAGTGATGTTTGATGCTTTGGAAACTTATATGAAATTGGTTTTGTTGAACTTAACTCAACGCAAGCCTGCATCATGCTGTAAACAGCTACAGCACTCATTAAACCTTTTTCCAAAAGGTTTGCGAAAAACGTGAAAAACGCTTCGCAAGCCTTTCTTCGAAAGGCACTGTTCATTGAGCCTTCATGCTGGCAGCACACTAGGTACTAGCAGCAAATCCCCATGCTACCAACAGAGTTGGTAAAAAGTCGCATTTCGTTCTGAGAAAACCGCAGTTTTTGGTAACTGCGACTAGGCTCTCACGTATATACTATTAATTGGGGTCATTTATATACTTTTCTGTTAGGTTGAAGGCCGTGTAAGGAAACTTTCTGCAAAAAATGAAAGCTGTGCAAAAGTATTTATTCTTTTTATTGCAAATAATGGTATGCTTTCTCTTTTCTACGGCCTGCTGCAGTTAATGAGGCCACTTGAATGGAGCAAGAGCTTTGGCAACATGCTGATTGCGGCTGTCACCGCTGGCTTGTGGATGCATGCCCAAATTGACCCAATTCGTTTTTTGATTGGGTTTGCGTCACTCGCACTTCTTTGGGGCGGCCTCTACGCCTTGAATGATTACACTGACCGGTTTGCAGATGCGTTGCATCCAGAGAAAAAGAAGAGGGCAATTCCCTCTGGTTTGGTGCCGGCAAATGTTGCTTTAATTTTTTCCCTGGTTTTAATTGTGGCTTCAATAATAATTGCAGTTTATTTGAATGGAAGCAGCTTGTTTTTGGTCTGCGTTCTTGCAATGCTGCTCAACCAGATGATGTACACGATGAAGCCGTTTAGCCTGAAGAAGAGGCCTGTCGTTGACTTGCTAAGTGGCTCTTTGATAAACCCAATCTTCAGGTTTTACGCTGGCTGGGTATTGTTTGTCCCTGCATTTAATGCGCCATGGCAAGTCCTCTTGTTCATTCTTGGAATACAGTTCGGCGGCTTTGGCTTGTACAGGATGTACAGCAAGGAACATGAAAGGAGGCTTGGCTTGAAGAGCAGTGTTGTCTTGTTTGGGGAAAGGAGCTTGAAAAGGGTTGCTTATGTTTCCTTGGCAATTGGCGCCATTTCATACATTTATGCAACCTTCACAGTGCTGCCAATCCGCTACCTTTTCCTCGGTCTTGCAATGCTTCTGTTCGCGCCCTTTTACAAGACCGCTCTAAAAAGGCCGCAGGAAATAAACCACAAGAAAATGTACTGGCTTGTCTACGTGCAGTACCTTGTGTTCTTAGCAGGCTTTTTGCTGCTTTACCTGTTTGCTTTTTGAGAAGCCAAAGGATTAATAAGGAAGAAGACAATCTCTTTTTTTATGCGTGGAAAGCATAAGGCACAGGGCCCTAAGCGGAAGGGAACTTGGCTTAAAACAAGGTTTAAAAAAGTCTTGGATAAACTCAAGTCAAGACAGCCCTTTCATGAAAAAGAACCGCCAATATCTTCCAAGAAAGAGCAAAGGGCATTTGAAACCAGCACCCTTCTTTGGGACAAGTCCAAGGGAGCTATTGGTCTTCCATATTATAAAAATTATATGTTTAGAAGGGTTGCTTTTGTTCCAAAAGGCAAGCAAGGCAAAGCTAAAAAGGCATTGATAGCTGAAGCAATGTTGGGCAAAATTGTCACTTATTGGACCTACTACCCAAAGCCTGATGAAGCATTAAAGTTTGCCAAAGCATTAAAGCATGTAGGTATAGGTAATCCTGGACATAGTTTTCCTGGTTGTGTAGGGGCGGTAATTGCGGATGTCAGCCCAAAAACCGAATCTATTCGCAGCATAAGAATTCGTACAATTCAGGGAAGCTATACATCAAGAAAGTGCCCTGAGTTGTCAACCAAGCTTACAAGAAGCCATGGCGGTTGGAGAGAGCATATTTTGGGCTATGTTTTCAAAAAAGCCGTTGAGGAAAATATCAGGACAGTGAGTTATATTGGCTCGCCTATTTCCTGGGGCCAAAGAATAAGACTGTCTTCTAGCGAAAAAAAACGCCTGAAAACCTTTTTAAGGATTGCAAAAAGGAACGGCTTCAAAAGAAAGCGGGATAGCAAAAAAACTGAACTGGTTGTGCAAAGGCCTTAGCTCTTGGCCCTCTTTCTTATGTACTTCTTTTTCTTCTTCTTCTTCCGCATCTTTTTCTTCTTCCACTTCCATCTCTGGCGCGCGTGCGTCTTCTTGAAGCGCGAGCTGTCCTTCTTCTTGGTCCCCATTCAACAATCACTTTAAAAGCAGTTAAAGGAATTGAAAGAAAAAGAGTTTAAAAAGCTTCTTCTCAGCTTACCAGCCAAAGCTGACACTGAATCCAGGGCTGTAATAGGATGCCCTGTAGTCATAGTAGTTATAGTAGGGCTGATGGTAGTAGACTGTAGGCGGGTAATAATGATAGCTTGGGTAGTAGGAATAGCCAGAGTAGCCAGGGTAGTAGTGGTAGCCGTAGTATGCTGGCCCATAATAGCTATAGTACCTGCCGTTTGGCGCATAGTACTCCCAGTTCATGTAGCCATCCCACCTTTCATAGCCATAGTAGCCCCCGCCATAATACTCTTTATAGGAGTAGCCGTATGGCGTAGCATAGCCGCTACAATAATATCCAGAGCCACAGTACGCGCTTGCACTTGAGGCTATTAAAACCAGTGCTGTTGCCAAAAGAAAAACTTTGCAGTCCATTAAATAACTTAGCTGCAAAAGAAGTATATAAACCTAACTATTTCACTGAAAAGGGTTAATTTTTCTTAATTTGGTGGCCTTTAACCCTGTTTTATGTTTAGGAAAAGAAAAAGAGTGCCCCAGCCGGGATTCGAACCCGGGCTTCAAGCTTGCGAAAGCCGTTTTCCCGAGGCTTTTTCTTGCCGGAAAAAGGCTCTGAAAGGCTTGAGTGCTTGACCGGACTACACTACCGGGGCAAATGCTTTAAATAAGTTGTTGTAACCAAGTTATTTAATTAACTGGTTGTTAATAATTTAATCTTAATTATTATTTAAAAGGGATTGCCGGGGTGCAAGCTAAATGGCTCGTTTTGAGGAAGCGGACGCAAGGCTGTTCAAGAATATCTGGATTTGCATGCGGTGCAATGCAAAGAACAGGACAGGGAGCAGTAAGCCAAGGAGATGCAGGAAATGCGGAAGCTCGCGTTTGAGGCTGAAGCACAAGGCAAAGAAGGCTGGAAAGTAATCTGATTCATCTTCTTAGGTAAAGTGGTCATAGCCGGCTTTTTTTAACAGCCTTTTCTTTCCATTTTCAACCAAGTAGATTTTCCTGCCCTTGGTTATTCTTCCGACAAGCGTTCCCAACTTTTCTGCCTTTTTCCTGTTTTTCCGGCTTGCAGTGAAAACAAGCTCAAAGTCTTCTCCGCCAAACAAGGCAAAGTCAATAGCCTTTTTTCCAACGGCTTTTGCGGCCCTTTTTACCTCTTTGGAAATTGGAACCCTTTCCAAAAAGATTTCTGCGCCCTTCCTGCTCTCACTACAGATGTTTTTCACCTCCGAAGCCAGGCCATCGCTTACATCCTCCATTGCATTGGCAATTTTTCCAATTCGCAGGGCTTTCCGCAGCTGTGCCCTTGGAAGCAAATGCCTCTTTTTAATTCTCTTAAAGCCCCTTACTTTTTTTCTCAGCAGTTCAAGGCCTGCGGTGCTGTGGCCAATCTTTCCGCTCACAAAGATATAATCACCAGCTTTTGCATTCGAGCGCAAACAAAGCCTGCCTGCTGCCTCTCCAACCATCGTAATGTTTATGGCCACTTTTTTTCCATGTGTGAAGTCGCCGCCGATGACGTCAATATCATACTTCCCTGCAACAGAGTAAATGCCTCTATACAAGCCCTGGACAAATTCAACACCGCTGTTCTTTTTTAGGCAAACGCTTACCAAGGCATACAAGGGCAGTGCATTCATTGCAGCAACATCGCTTACATTCACTTCCATTGCTTTTGCACCAATTTGCTTCGGGGTTGACCATTTGAGCGAAAAGTGGTCGTCTTCAACAAGCAAATCAGTTGTCAGAACAAGTAGCTTTTTCCCCGGCCTTACAACAGCTGCGTCATCACCGATGCCAACCAAGACATTGCGGTTGCGTGGTTTTCTCCTAATCATCTGAATCAAGCCAAACTCGCCGCCAATGCTCTTAATTCTCATTTCCTTGACACCTCTTGCAAATCCTTCAGCGCACAGTATTTTCCGCACATCGTGCACTCCTTTCCCCTCACTTTTGACCTCTTTCTGTAAGCAATTGCTTTCTCCTTATCAATAGCAAGCCCAAACATTCCAGCCCAGTCCAATTTCCTCCTGTAAAGGGACATCTTGTCATCCCAGGCTCTTGTTCCCTTAAT
Source organism: archaeon (assembly GCA_030616665.1). GTDB lineage: Archaea > Iainarchaeota > Iainarchaeia > Iainarchaeales > JAFCCL01. Next base: position 5,264 of record JAUWWX010000064.1, read on the forward strand.
GCCCTTTGCAATGTCTGCCGCATGCCCAGCAATCCTTGCGGCAATCACGCCCTCCTTTACGTCTTGGAGGTTTGGCAGGCTCAAGTGCTCACTTGGGGTAACGTAACACAGGAAGTTCGCGCCATAGTATGCAGCCAGGGCTCCACCAATCGCACTTGTAATGTGGTCATATCCTGGGGCAATGTCCGTAACAATTGGCCCAAGAACGTAAAAGGGCGCATTGCCACACAAGCGCTTCTGCAGTTTCACATTCCTTCCAATATCGTTCAGTGGAACGTGGCCTGGCCCTTCAACCATTGCCTGAACTCCCTTTGCCTTTGCCCTTTTCGCAAGCTTCCCAAGCAACCGCAGTTCCTGCAGCTGTGCCCTATCTGTTGCATCCTTTAAGCAGCCTGGCCTCAAGCCGTCACCCAAGCTAAGTGTTACATCAAGCTTCTTTGCAGTCTCCAGAATCCAATCAAAATTCTTATATAGCGGGCTTTCCTTTTCATTGCAAGCCATCCAGTGCAGCAGCAGAGAGCCGCCCCTGCTTACAACTCCTGCAAGCCTCTTCCTTACAAGCGGCATTGCCTTTCTTGTAACGCCGCAGTGTAC
>JAUWWX010000108.1 GCA_030616665.1 archaeon
AGTGCTACGGATATTGCGTGAACTATTTTGACGAGGGCAAATGCACTCTGTTCTGCAGGCTTACGGCCTGAAGATTATAAACAACACCTTGGATGTTTTATAGTTTCTCTTGAAGGACTCTTTCTTGTGATTGAATGGGTAAAAGATTGAAAACAGCGAAGAAGAGATGGAAGAAGCTGACAAAATTCGGCAAGCGAGTGGGTGAGTTCGGCAAGCAGGCAGGCAAGGAAGTAGGCAAAGGATACGGAACATTCCAGCGAACCGTGCCTAAAATTCAGGAAGTTGCAGGGAAAGTTTATACTGGGGAATATCAGAGGAAAGCCATGAAGGAAGCGGGAATTGAACTTCCCTAAATGGGCTTAGATTTCGGTGAGCCAAGAAGAACAGCGAGAAGAAGTCGCATAAGAGATACGAGAAGGCCGAGGAAAGTTGTGACATATTATTGATGGGGGTGGAAAAATTGGTAACAAAAAAAGAATTGGACAAAGCATGGAGAAAACATTTCACAACAGAGACAGCAGCAAGTCTGAACAGATACCACAGGTTAGCACACCAATATCACAAAGAAAGAGGACATAAAAAAGCAACTAGAGAATATGCTAAAGCTCTCAGACCAAGAAAATTAAAACATAAAACAAGAAGGCGACAAAGAAGAACTTCGCCTTTTGGATTTAGAACACCTTCATTTAGAATTTAAAATCAGGTAGAAAAAATGCCGAGGATAAGATTTAACAAATATTATGATATAAAAATTCCCTCGCCCTACGAGCTGATGGGAATAAGGTCGAGGAAAAAGCACAAAGGTAGAAAGAGGAAGAGGAGAAGGAAATGATGGAAGAAAAAAGAAGTACAGAATTTATTAATAGTAGTTATCCTTTTTTTGATCCTTTCTTTTCTTTTTTGTATGATGTATATCCCCAATATCCTGCCCCAGTAACGAGAGTAGCTCTAAGGAATGCTACTCCTGGTGATTCGACAACATCCGAAGGAGAAATGAAAAATATAATTAACCAAAAAAGTACAATCCAAAATATTTTTTCATACTTCATTCTTCTCAATTTTTACTTGAACAATAATCTTTTTAAACTTGGTGGTTTGAATGACAGTTAGAAAAGGAATTCCAAAAACAGCAGGAAGAATCGGCTGGGAAGTTAAAGGAAAAATCTATAAAACTCGTGAAGAGGCCGAGAGAGCTGAAGCAAGAGAAGAGCCAAGGCCAGTTGCAAGGGCTGTTCCAGTCAGGGAAGAACCAAAAGAAGAATTGAAAGCGAGAGAAGTCATTGCTGAAAAGCCACCAGAGGGATTTGTTTACAGAAAAACTCCTGAAGGAAAATACCAGATTGTAAGAAGAGTTGGCAAGCCAGCAGAAGAAAGAAGATTGTTTATCGAGGCCAGGGTAAGGGCTGGCAGGGAAGAATCAGAACGATACGAGGCATACAAAGAACAGCAGGCAAGAATATCCAGAGGCGAAATGGTTGCAGTCACAACGCCAGAAGGCAAATTCGTGGTTGCACCAGAGCAAGCAGAACTGTTTAAGACAGGTGCTTTGGTTTCGCCTGGGGTTGCAGCTAAGCTTGGCTTGATAACTCCAGCCGAAGCCGTAGGGAAGCCTGAAGAAAGATACATGGTGACTCCTGATGTTGCAAAGGCAATAGCAGGAAAAGTTACAAGAGGCGCAAGACCTGAAGATGTAATCGCAATCGCACCAGAAGAAATGGAAGAAGTCGAGCCAGGAAAGTTTATAACAACCAAGCCTGGATGGGCATTGACAGAGATATTGCCTTCAGGAATTGGTTTGGCAAGAAGGGAATCAAAAATTTTAGAAGAACTAGGTGCACCTGACTGGGAAAGTATGGGATATTGGCAGAAAGAAGCATGGCGCATTATGACATTCTGGGGACCGAAGGGATTTGAATATATTACTTCTCATTTACCAGGAGGAAAAAAACCAGAACAGATAGTTAAAGAATATCTTGGGGCAAGGACATTGATTGGCGAACCAACTGCAGAAAAGGTTTTAGGTCATGCATGGGAATCTGCTATTAAAGGTCCTGCTGCGGTAGCATATGCAGCAATCGGTGGTTATGCTACTAAAGCATTTTTAACATCACAAATCGCCAAAGGTACGCTTCTTGGACAGACGGTTGCCCATCCTGTTGGCAAGGGTATTATGTTGACTGCTATGGGAACTTATGTTGCAACAAGTGCTTTGGAAGCTAAAAAACAGTTTGAGATAGGAGAATTTGAAAAGGCTGGAGCAGAAGTATTAAGAACTGCTGGTGTTATAGGAGGATTTTATGCTGGGGCAAGAATGTATAAGCCTACAAAACCTCCTCTAGCCGAGATTACAGGAGAAGTAAGAGGCAAAGCGTATGCTCCAGAACAAATGAAAGTTCCCGAATATGCTTATGATACTGCCAAAGCAAAAATTTATGCAAAATTACCAAGTGGGAAAACAACCTTAGTAACTGGACAAGTGAAAGGACTTTCCAGACTGACTCATCAATGGGGAGAAAAATTTACATCATGGCTGCAGACGGCAAAAGCAGAATACACAATAATCAAGCCAGCCAAGCCAAGAGTTGTCAAATGGTTTGGCCCTGGAAAAGCAAAGGTGTGGATCGAGACAAAGATAACAGAACCCCTGGTTTCGAGAGCCGAAGTGCAAAGGATAAGCAAGAACTGGCTTAAGTATTTTAGTGTTACTCAAACCAAAAAAACTTTAAGTCTAGATGTTGCGAAAATGCAACGGGTAGCTTCGACTGTTGGAGAGCATATAATAGAGGTAAAGCCCACTGGAAAATTACCATTCAAAGCATTAGGCAAAGAATGGTGGGAAACTCAGTTGTTATATTTATCCCAGCAAGCCAGAGGAAGAATAAAAGTTGGAGTGGAAACATTCAGGATGGCAAGATCATCAAAGCCGATAGAATATTATAAGGTGTTCAAGCCTTCCAAGCCTACTGTAACAACCGAACCAACACCTACTGCCTTAGAGCTGGCAAGAACAACTGCTGGATTAGCGGCTAAAGTAACAAAACCTGTCACACCTTCGTTCACAGTCGGTGGTGTAGCATTCGCAGCACCAGCTGCTGGAATTACTGCTTTCACTTTTGAATCCCCGCTTGCTCAGATTTATATTCCTAAGGAAGAAATAATACCAAAGCCGATTGTGGAACAAGCAAGAATAGTGCTTCCAAAAACTGAAACCATAAGGGCAGAAAGGGAAGAGGTCGCACTCAAGACTTTGGTTATTCCAAAGCAAAGAGAAATGCAAAAACAAATCCTCAAGACAGAATTAAGAATTCCGACAAAAGAAAAAGAGGCTTTCAAACCTTCCTTGACTCAAATCATTCTTCCGAAGGAAAAAAGGGCGTTTGTTCAGCTACAACCTATGGCACAGTTGTTTGGGCAAAAGCAATTACAATCACTATCACAAAAACAATTACAAAAGCAAATAACCAGACAAATAACAGCGCCTAAAATAACACCAACGCCTTTCTTGCCACCATCAAGATTATTTGGATATACATATCCCAGAGGTGGTTACAGGCCTTCACGAATCAGGCTCAGATTAGAAAGAAAAAGAAGATTTCGCAGAGGCAGAAGAGCAAGGGTTTTGCCTGTACCAGATCTATGGGCGATGACACGGGGCTTTAGAAAATACAAACGAGTTGGAATCCCTAGAGGCCCTGAAGTGGGAAGAATGTTTAGGAAACAAATGCGTGAGAAAGGAGTTTTCATGCAATTCCCGACAGCGCCTGAGTTGAAGGAATATTTCCGAAAGAGAGGAAAGAGGAGAAGTAAAAGAGGTAAAAAAAGAAGGAGAAGAAGATGAAAATAAAAATTCCGAGAATGGGAAAAAAAGGAAACATAATGGTAAACCTGATGCACCTAGTGATATTCTACATAATATACTTTTTCATGGTGCTGG
>JAUWWX010000150.1 GCA_030616665.1 archaeon
ATCCCTGAATATACCATGCCTGTTCTAATAGCTTTTGCAGTTCTGGGTTCATTTGCTTACTCCACTGTTGGTTTTATTTTATTTTCCTTACCATTCCGTGGTTGGCCCTTACCTCAACCACTTCGCCGTCTTTTAGTACTTTTGTCGCAATTCTTGTGCCTACAACGCAGGGAATTCCTAGCTCCCTGGATACAATAGCTGCGTGGCATAGCACGCCGCCCTCATCTGTGACAATGGCGGCTGCTTTTTTCATTGCCGGAATGTATTCTGGCCTTGTCATTGAGGCAACAAGAATCTCTCCTTCCCTGAATTTTTCAAGTGATTCCAATGTTGTGCAAATCCTTACTGGGCCGGTTGCTGTTCCAAGCGAGGCAGAATTCCCATTAATTGTTTCAACATCCTTCTTTTCCTTATTTATTGCTTTGTAGAATTCTTCAAATTCCTTGCCGGTAAACACGTCTACACTATCAGCTCTTAGGACAAGCACGCTTCCGTTAAGTCTTCTTTTTGCAATTTCTTCAACTTTCTTTTCTTTGATTGCTTTTGGAAGCTCGTGTGGCATGAGTTGTTGCAAGTGGTTTACTTCAAGGTTGTATCTTTTGCTTAGCGCCCAGTGAATGCTTGACAGAGCATAGACTCCTCTCAGAATTTTTTCTTTTCTGTCATCCTGCCAGTCGATTGAGAATTCGGTCCATTTCACTAACCGTTTTTCTTCCTCTGAAAAAGAGTATTTTCCAAAAAGCTGTTCTTTTTTTTCTTTCAATTCTTCAAAGTCTGGCTTTTGGAAGCTCTTCATTTTCGAGGCCTCATTTAACACGGATTCAACTGTGATTTTTTTGCTGCCAGCATAACCGCTTTCAATCCAGAAAAAATCTGTGATATATTGTTTTGCAAGCTTTTCCCTTTCCTTTTTTGGGGCAATGTTTATCTCCCACAATACCTGTTCTTTTTTTGAGAAAAAGGACCTTGTTGTAGGCGATGTCAGAATTGCGAAGTCTTGGTTTAGTTCCTTTCCAGAGGCCTTGCCTTTCATAGCCTTTCTTATGTCCTTCTCAAGCCTTAGAGAAATGCTTTCAAGCAAGTGCGATATTCCAACAGTTGTTGACAGCGGAATTTCAAAATCGTTCACTATTCTTAACAGTTCTTCTTTAGGAATGCCTTCTGCTTTGTAAAGCCTTTTGAACAGCTTGTTAACATTTTCAAATTCTTGGTTGTACTGTGCTCTTTTTTCCTCCAAGTAATTTGGGTTTTTTGCAAGTTTCCCAAGCACTATTCTGGCGTGCTCTTTCAGGTTCTTTTCCGGGTATTTCCATTGCCCATAGCCTTCTTTGTAAACTCCGACAATTGTTTCAAATGCAAAGCCAAGGCCTTGCTGCATTGTTTTTAGGACTCCGACACTGCTTAGGATTCCTGGCTTTGCAGCAATGCCCTGAATGTATCCCTCTTGTTTTGCCAGTTTCTGCAATTCAGGATTCATCTCTTTTACCTTTTTAAATGTTTACTCCAAAACTCCTTAAATCCTTAATCAGGCCAGGGAATGAAACAAAGTGTATTGCTCCAAGGCCCAGTCTTTTCGCTGCTTCAACGTTTTCCTGCTTGTCGTCAATGAAAATTGTTTTCTCTGACCTGGCATTAAATGTTTGCAACAGATAGCTAAATATTTTTGGGTCGGGCTTTCTTGCGCCAACCCTGCCACTAACCACCTGGCCTTGAAAGAGCTTTGACAACCCAAACTTTTTCTCAAAAACCGGAAACGTTTCACTGTTGTCGTTGGTAACCAAGGCAACATTGTAGTTTCCCCTAAGCCTTTTCACAAGGCTGCGCATTCCCTCCCTTTCCACAAGCTTTTCTGTAAGGAAGTCTCCCTTTGTGAAAACACCGTCAAAGTCAAAGGCAATAAGCCCTTTCTTGCCAGGGAAGAAAGCAATCTTTAAGAGGTAGAGCAAAAGCACTGCCACAATCCCAAGTACAATCTCTTCAACCATTCAAAAATCACTTGTCCACCCTAACCATGTTCTTGGTTCCCCAGTCGTCCAAGATTCCTTTGTCGTAACCAAACTTGTAGAAAGCCCTTAGTGCAAAGCCCCCTAAAACAAAACCGATTGGAAGAAAGAAGTTATCAAACTGAACGCCTGCAATAAAGGCTGCAGCAGAAGCCAAAGCCAGGGCAGAGGATGAAACAAACATCCTTGCCTTTTCAGCCTCCTTTTCAATATAGAGCTGGCCCCACTGCTTTCTGGTCCTTGCCTCCAAATTAGCTGGGTCTAGCCTAATCTGGAACTGGTCTCCGTAAACCATCTTGCTTGTCTTAACCATAAAATCGCCTATTCAAAATACTGTTTCCTGTCCTGGTGTGAGAATTACTGCCTTTGCACTTGTTTCCTTTTCCACTCTTTCCTTGAATTCCTGCGCGTTTGCCTCAATCATCGGAAAAGTGTTGAAATGCATTGGAATTACAACCTTTGGCTTAAGCATCTTCACTGCCTCGACCGCGGCATTAGCGTCCATTGTAAACCTGCCTCCAATCGGAAGCAACGCAATATCAATTTCAAAGCTTTTTCCAACCAATTCCATTTCCTTTGTCAGGCCAGTGTCTCCAGCATGGTAAATTGTCTTGCCCTCTTTTTGAAAAACAAAG
>JAUWWX010000045.1 GCA_030616665.1 archaeon
CAAGCAGATTGAGATAGTTGAGTCACGCTTATTGATGGAAAAGCCAAAGCCAGATGCTACGAGGCTTGACATTGCCTTTGTTGAGGGCAGCGTTGTAAGCAACAGCGATTTGAACAAACTGCATTATGTAAGGGAAAAAACCAGTTTCCTTGTTGCCTTGGGCGCTTGTGCAACGATTGCAGGAATAGTAGGCATAAGGAATGCGCTGCCCAGTGGCTTCCTAGAAAAATTGAAGCGGCAGGCGATAAAGCCAATAAAGGAAAAGGCTTATCCTATCTCTGCTTTTGTCAAAGTGGAGTACCTTTTGCAGGGCTGTTCAATAAACGAGCAGGAATTCCTTGACTTCCTGAACAAGTTTTTGCACGGCGTAAAGCCTAGGTTGGAAGAAGTGCCTGTCTGCTTTGAATGCAAGCTTGGGGAAAACAGCTGCCTTCTCCTCAAGGGAACAGCCTGCCTTGGCCCGCTAACCTATGCAGGCTGCAATGCCATTTGCCCAAGCGAGAATGCGCAGTGCATTGGCTGCAGGGGCTTTACACCCGATGCGAATTTCAAGGCATTGGATAACCTTTTCAAGGAAATGGGGTTAAGCAAAAGGGAGAGGTACAACCTTTTTACCTACTTCAATCGCTTGCCTGAGCAGCTGAAGCACCTGGAGGAGGCGTAACTGAATGCATAGGTCTGGCCATTTTTCGATAAAGGAAATAACAAAGGTTGAGGGGCATGCAAACCTTTACGTTGAAATGAAGGACGGAAGGGTTGAGAAATGTGAACTGCAGATTTATGAGGGACAGCGCTTCTTCGAGCAAATGCTGATTGGAAGGCATTTTACCCAAATTCCCTTGATTGTTTCAAGAATCTGCGGCTTTTGCAGCGTGTCACACCTAAATACCGCAATCGAAGCAATTGAGAAGGCCTTTGGTGTACAGCCAAGCGACCAGGCAATGCTGCTGCGGGAGCTTGCGACAAACGCCGAATTCATAAAAAGCCACGCCCTGCATTTGATGCTGCTTGCCCTTCCCGACTACCTGCATAAGGAAAGCGTCTTGCACTTCGACAAAAAAGAGCATCGTTACATTCACTGGGCTCTTGATTTGAAAAAGGTTGGCACTGGCATCATAAAAGCGCTTGGCGGCAGAGTTTACCAGACTATTAACATAAGACCAGGCGGTTTCACCCTTTTGCCAAAGCAGGCCGAATTACAAAAGCTGCTTGCTGAATTGCAAAAGGCAAGAAAGGTTGCAATTGCCGTAATTGAATTGTTTGACTCATTCAAGCGCGACTTTCCTTTCAGCAGAAAAACAGAGTACGTAGGCTTGGTTGGAAGCAAATACTGCCTGCTGTGCGGCCAAATTCATTGCAGCGATGGCACAATTGTGCCAGAAGAGGATTACTTGAGCCATGTGAAGGAAACAGTTGTTCCATACAGCACGGCAAAGGAGGCAAGCTTCAATAACACGGAATACCAGGTTGGTGCACAGGCAAGAATCAATTTGAACCAGGGGGAATTGTGCGATACAGCAAAGGAAAAAATCAGGGAATTGAAGCTTAGGTTTCCAACCCACAAAATTTATTACAACAACATAGCCCAGGCAATTGAATTGCTGCAGTGCATTGAGGCAAGCATTGAAATCATACAGCTTTTGCAGTTGAGAAAAGAGCCTCTTGCCAAAATCAAGCCCAGTGAAACAGAGGGCATTGGCGTAACAGAGGCACCCAGAGGAACATTATACCACCACTACAAATTCGACCAAAAGGGCTTTGTAAAGGAAGCAAACATTGTTGTGCCGACGCTGCAGAACAACAGGAACATTGAATCAGACCTCAGGCAATTCATTCCAACGCTGATTAAGCTGCCCCAGGAAAAAGCAAACCTCGAAATAGAAAAACTCATCAGGGCATACGACCCCTGCATCAGCTGCGCAACCCACTTTTTGAGGGTGAACTGGAAAGACCGAGCAAAAGCCCCTTAACCTCCCCAGCTGCCTCTCCCAAATCGTATCCTGCTGGAATTGCAATGATTTTCACTCCCTGCAATTTCCCCACTTTTCGCAGCATCTTCAATTCCATTACCAAATCAAGGTCGTGGCTGGAAACAGGCTGTTTTGCCTGCAGCTTTTCCAAATCCTCTACCAGCTGCACTCTTTCAATGCCAACAGCAACATCCATTATGTATAAGTTGTTCTTTTCTTTCACCTCATCCAAGGACTGCACTGCCTCAAACTCAAAACCCTTCACCTTTCCCTTCAGCCTTTCCGCAACCCTTTGGGCAAGGCTGTCCTCTTCCACAAGAGTGTTTCCAAAAACAAAAATTTTTTTCGTTTCCACAAATAACTTTTTAATCCTTTAATCCTTTAATCCTTACCATGAGCGAGAGAAAGGGTTTCTTCCTGCTATTTTTGACCGCAGTAGTAAGCGGCTTCGCCATTTTCGCAAACAGCTTTGCAGTAAAGGGCAGTAACCCATTCATCTTCACTTTCCTGAAAAACGCGGTTGTTGCAGCCTTCCTCCTCTCCCTAATTTTGCTGCTCAAAGAATTCCCCTCCCTGAAAAGCCTTTCAAGAAAGCAGCTTGCACAGCTTGCTGCAATCGGCCTTCTCGGCGGAAGCATTCCATTCCTGCTGTTCTTCTATGCCTTGCAGCTCACAACAGCAATAAACGCAGGCTTTTTGCACAAAACCCTTTTCGTGTGGGCTGCGCTTTTCGCGTTCCTTTTCCTCAGAGAAAAAATCAGCAAGCGCTTCATTGCAGCAGCCCTGCTTCTTTTAGCAGGCAACTTCCTTTTGTTCAGCATCTCGTCCTTTGGCTTGCCTGAAATGCTTATCCTGATTGCAACCATTCTTTGGGCAGCGGAAAACACGCTGTCAAAGCACGCCTTGTGCGAGCTTTCAGGCTCAATAGTTGCATTTGGCAGAATGTTTTTCGGAAGCGCATTCATCCTCGCCTTCCTCGCATTGACAAACCAGGCAACGGAAATTTTTGCATTGTCTTTTAACCAAATTGCATGGGTCTTGCTTTCCTCTGCCTTCCTTTTGGGTTTTGTCTTCACCTTCTACAACGGCCTAAAGCACTTGCCATTGCACAAGGCTGCCTCCGTCCTCCTGTTAGCCCAGCCAATTACAGCCTTTCTCTCCCTTGCCTTTTTGGGAAAAGCCGTTTCAGTGCAGCAGGGCTTTGGCTTCCTGCTGATAATTGCAGCCGTGTTCCTGTTGTTCGGGTTTGGCTACCTATTGCATGAAAACAGGTCAAAAGGTCTTTCCATTGCAGCAGCAAGAAATTGATTCCCTAAAAAAGGCTTGCCTCTATTCAATTCCGCCAAACAAACTTGGCTTCTGCGGCCCGGAGGGAGCCTGCCAAAAACTTGAAAAATTCATTTCAAACCCTTCGCCAGAAAATGCCCTTGATGCAAAAAACTCGTTGAAAAAATTCAATGCATTGTACCCTTACCTGGAACTAATCGCCGAAGCCAACGGCAGGCAGCCTTTCAGTGCAGAGGTAATCGAAGCCTACTGGCTTGGCAACGGTCTCTTGGAAAATGTTTCTTTCAGAGAAATGCAGAAAACAATTCTTTCCCTCCAAAAACACGGCTTGCCAAGGAGAATTGCCGAGAGGAAGGCGGCTGGGCTGCCTGACGGCATGCTGCCGCACCACAGCATGCATGTCCTTTACATCAATTTCATTAACCCAAAAGTAAAACCCTTAATCCAAAACCTCGGCAATTGCCTGATTCAATGGGGCGAGGTACAAGAAAAAACAGCCAAGGGCATCAGCATCAAAGGCATTGAACTCATTTCAGAGTCAAGCGAACTAAAACTCAAAGAAAAGGAGAAAACAGTGCAAAACCCCTTCAACCTGCTGATACAAGAAAAAGACCAGGTTTCAGTCCACTGGGGAAACGCGATTGAAAGGATTTCAAGCGATGAATTAAAGAACCTGAAAAAGTATGCTATTAAAAACCTGGAAACGGTTAATATTCATGTTTTTGGTGAAAAGCATGGATAGCAAAACCCAGGTTGGTTTGGAGTATTTGATGACTTATGGCTGGGCCTTGGTTTTGATTGCGGCTGTTGTTGGCATGATTGTTTTTATTGTTGGTTCGCCTGTTTCTCAGGTAAGCTTTTCTTCCAGTGACCAAACAAAGCTGTTGGTTAAGGCAGCCGACGTTGACGGAGCAACCGGCGAGGCAGAGATTGTCCTGCAAAACATAACCGGTGGCCCAATTAATGTTAGTTCTGTTTCCTTTTTTGGTGACCTGTGGCCTTCCGCCGACTTTAAGTTTAATGGCCAATCCTCCTTTCCTGTTGACGTTGTTGCAGGCGGTGAAATGCATTTTGAAGGCCTTCTTTCCTCAACCAATTGTGGAGCAGGCGGTACAATTGCAATTTTTTACACTGATGCTTTTGGTTTTGAAAGAGAAGCCAAAGTTACTTGCAACGGCGGTGTTGCAATGCCTGTTGCATACTACAAGTTTGACGAGGGCAGCGGTGAAACAGCCTATGACAGCAGTGGAAATGGAAACGATGGAACGCTTTACAACATGGGTGAATCAGACTGGGTTGATGGCCCTTCAGGAACAGCACTGAATTTTGATGGAATAAACAACTATGTTGAGGTTACAAACATCGCGGTTGACACTTTGCCTGGAGCCAGAAACACAGTAGAGTTTTTGATGTACTGGAACGGTGCATATGGCGTAATGCCTTTTAGCTGGAACCAATCATATGATTTATTTCTGAGTGGTGACTGTTTCGGGTTCAATACAACCAAGTACAATGTTTACGGGGTTTCCTCTGCTGGTTTAGCCAACAAATGGGTTCATGTCAGAGCCATCTTCTACAATGGAGTGCCCTCAATCGAAAACAATGCATTGTATTTTGATGGAGTGAAACAAAATATTAATGAGTGTCAGTACAGTACAACTGCAAGCAGGAGCGTAACCACAACAGCTTATGTAGGTGCATGGGGTGGCGATTTTCCCTTTGATGGCAAAATAGACGAAGTCAAAATCTATAACCTGGCAATTGGCTCTGTCGGCTCTGTCGGCTCTGTCGCAGGAGCGGGGGACGGCCCACCGAAAAAGTAAATCGCATTCGACAGAGTTTCTGCCCCTCACTGTTTCGACAAAGCCTGGCAATTGCCTGATTCAATGGGGTGAGGTACAAGAAAAAACAGCCAAGGGCATCAGCATCAAAGGCATCAGCATCAAAGGCATTGAACTCATTTCAGAGTCAAGCGAACTAAAACTCAAAGAAAAGGAGAAAACAGTGCAAAACCCCTTCAGCATTCAACTGCAACCAAGCAGCCTAATAACAGTCCACTGGGGAAATGCAATAGAAAAAATCTCAAGTGAAAGATTAAAGAACCTGAAAGAATATACTTTTAGAAGCCTAAAGGCTATCGGCAATAATGTTTCAAGTGATGTGGATGAATAGCAGGGCACAGGGTGGACTGGAATACCTGATGACATATGGCTGGGCACTCATACTAATAGCAGCCGTTATCGGCGTACTAGTCTTCATAGTAAGCAGCCCTGTTTCAACCGTCTCCTTTAGCAGCAGCAACCCAACAAAAATCATAATCAAATCCGGAGCAATTCAAGACACAACCGCAACAGCCATACTGCAAAACATTACTGGAGGAAAAATCAAAATCACAGCCGTTTCAGCAACAGGAGACAGCTACACACCACCCTGCACAATAAACGAACAAGCAACAAACATCAATATTCCGGCAGGCGGAACAATGCTACTCGAATGCCCTTTGTCAGGAGAAGACCCAAAAGGAGCAGTCACAATAAACTACACGGACTTCGCAAGCCTGCAGAGAACCGCAATCATTAGAATCGCAGGAGGCAGCGGCACCGGAGGCGGACCACCGGGACCAAGCTGTGGAGACGCAAGCTGCGACATAGGAGAAGAATGTGCAGCAGACTGTTTAACAGAAACACACTGCACAGACACTGTTGACAACGACGAAGACACAGACACAGACTGCGACGACTCAGACTGCTCGGCAGACCCGGCATGCGTTGGAGGCATAACTTTTAGCCAAAATTTTGGTGGCAGTGGCTGGGATGATGGTTCTTCGGTTGTTTCTGTTTCTGATGGTTTTGTTGTTGCTGGTTCTACTGATTCTTTTGGTTCTGGTGACCAGGTTTATTTGTTGAAGACTGATTTGTCTGGTAATTTGTTGTGGGAGAAGAATTTTTGCGGCAGTGACAATGATTATGGTTTTTCTGTTGTTTCTGTTTCTGATGGTTTTGTTGTTGGTGGTTATACTGGTTCTTTTGGTTCTGGTGACCAGGTTTATTTGTTGAAGACTGATTTAGATGGGGATTTGTTGTTGTGGGAGAAGAATTTTGGTGGCAGTGGCAGTGATTATGGTTCTTCTGTTGTTTCTGTTTCTGATGGTTTTGTTGTTGCTGGTTATACTGATTCTTTTGGTTCTGGTAACCAGGTTTATTTGTTGAAGACTGATTTAAGTGGCAACCAGTAAATAGCCTACTAGTCTGGTTCAAGTGTTTTTAGGGCTTCTTTTGCCTCTTTTTCGCTGACTCTCTCAACGATAAAGCCCTGTTGAACTAAAACGAATTCGCCTTTTTTTGCGTTTATTACGTTGTTGAAAACAGTGCGCTTTATGCCGGCTTGCTCTATCACTGCCTTCTTTCCATTTTCATGCAATTCAATTACTTTTGCCGGCAGCGCCAAACACATTCCTTTTCGCCTCAAAGAATAATGCTTTAAACCCTTTTTTAACCTATTTCCATTCAAGGTGCCAAAATGGCTGCAGTGAACAACCAGAAAAAATGCTGCTATTGCGGGGGCTGCCCAATTGTGTGCCCTGTGCAGGCAATAGAGCTTGTTGACGAAAGGATTGCAATTGACAGGGAAAAGTGCACAAGCTGCGGAAACTGTGTCAAGCTTTGCCCAGTGGGAGCAATGAGTTTGGAGAGGTGATTTTTTTTATGCAGGAATTTGACGCAATTGTTATTGGTGCAGGTCCTGCTGGCTTAACTGCAGCGAAAAAGCTTGCTGAAGGAAAAGCCAAG
>JAUWWX010000139.1 GCA_030616665.1 archaeon
ATTCTTCCATTTGTTCAGGCGAAATCGAAATGTTTCCTGTCTGCTCAACCAGAATGCCCACAATAATGCTGCTTATCCCAAACAAGAGCGGAGCTCCAATCATTGCGGCGGCAAATATGAGGATTATGTACATGCTGATGTTTGCAGAAATCTCGTCCTTCATTGCGTTCTCTTCCCTTAAGTCTGAGCCAAGCTGCATCAGCAATCCTGCTATTTCGCCGCCGCTTTTAATGCCCTGCACTAAAAGCCACACGCTTCTCTGCATCACTTTGCTCTTTATCCTTGTGGGCAGTTGCATCAAGGCGTTTTCCATCCTCTCGCCTGACATTATTTCCTTGCTTGCGTTCCGCAGCTCCTCTGACAGCATGCCGAACTCAGGTCTTGCAGCGGCAAACAGTGCCCTTTCCGTTGTAAGCCCTGCTTTCACGTTGCTTGCAATCAGCTCCAGGGCATCTGGAAGGACGCGTTCAACGGCCTTTCCCTCCCTGTCGGCTGTTTGTGACAACCAAAAGTATATACCTCCTGCAAACAAGGCAAAGGCCAGAACAAACGAGGCAACCGGCGAAAACTTGAAGAAAATGTAAAAGTTTACTGCTGCAGCTATTGCTATTCCAAATCCAAACAACACTACAAAGCCAACAAACCTCTTTTCGCCAACCTGTATTCCAACGTATCCCAGCTCCCTCCTGAACGCGTTTATTATGCCTGTTGGAAGCAGTGATGCAATTCTTTGGTACAAGCCCATCTTTTTTCACCTCTATTGCCGTAAAACCGGTTTTACCCTATGATGCTTGGCCTCCTGCTTTTTATGACCCCAATGTACATAAACTCCATTACTGCAATCAACCCCAAAAGCCCCCAGAATACAATGTGGGTTGGCTCCAACCTTGTTATCTCGACCTGTGGCTGCCCAAAAATGTTTTTGCCTATGGACTTTATTTTCAGGCTTTCCCCGAACATTGTTCTGCCGTCGCTTGTAGCAAAGTAATCCCTTAAATTGCTTCCACTACCGTAGATTGACTCGGCCTGTATTGTCTTGTCTTCCGGGTTCTTAAGCTCAAAAACCGCTTTTTTGCCCTCCAGCCTTTCGACCTTTATTGAAAGCTCCTTTCCGCTGTACTCTTGTCTTCCGCCAATCCCAAGGATGTAGTCTCCTTGCACGTATGTTTCGCCTGGCAACACGTTTTGCAGCATCTCGGAAAAGTCGTTCAGGGCAGGCATTTCCGCTATGGCTTCGCCGACCATTGGAAAGGTGAAGAGGATAATCAAGAGGGTTACGCCCAGAGCAGGCATTATGACGCCAATCATCATGTACATCAGTGAAAGGACCCTTAATTGCGAGCCGTACCTGTTTATTGCAAGCCTTTGCTCCCTTATCATTGAGCTCACAGTTTCTGCAAGAATGTCGCTTATGTCTGCCCCTGCGTTCATTCCGTTTACGATTTGCCACAGGGCCTTTCTAAGGTAAGGGCTTGGGTTTCTGTCACTCATGTCCTGCAAAGCATCTTGTTCCGGTGTCCCGGTGCTTATTGCGTCAATTGCTTTCTTGAATTCCACGCTTATTGCGCCGTAGTCCCCTCTTGCAACCATTGTCATACTGTCGAACAGGCTCACACCGCTTTTCAGCTGCACTAGGATTGCCCTCAGGGCAAATACAAGGCTTTTTTCAAGGTTCCTTACCTTTTTCCTCACAAGAATTTTGGGGTACATTATTGCTTGGAAAAACATCATTAGCCCCATGAACAGCCCAATCCCTATTCCCAAGGGCAGGAAATCCGGCGTTATCCTGCTTAGCAGCAGGCTTATCAGGCAAGAGAAGAACACTGTATAAAACAGCACCAGAAAAATAATTATTGCGCCATATTCCTTTTCATCAAAGCCGAGTTCGCTTTGCTCCAATTCCTGCTTAAGGTTTGGAAATATTTTACCTGTGTTTGCGCTGAGCCTTTTCAATGGCAGGGTCATTGTCTTGAGAACATAGGTTGGCATTGGTGCAAAGGGAATTATTTTCACCATGCCAGCAGCTCCATTAAATCACCTTTTTTTCTGCCTCAGCTTTCTTTTCTTCCACTTCAATTTTTGGCTTCTGGTTTTTTTCTACGGCAGACATTACGATTTCCGGCTCTCTGTAGTATTGCGCTACAACCCTCCCCACGTGGTTTACGTCCCTGACATTGAATTTTATCATCCATTCAATGAGCTGCTGCTTCTTTTTGAGTTCTTCGCTTATTTCCTGCCTGCTAAACCCTGTGTGCAGTGACAGTTCGTCAAACAGCCTGATGCTTTCGCTGTGCGGCACTATCCTGTCGTCGCTACCCCTCCACCTGTAAAGAACGTTTGCCTTAACTTCTTGCCTGCCGCCTCTTCTCTCAGGAATGAATTCCGCAACCTGCAGCATTCTTCTTACACCCAGCCTCCTGTTCCTGAACATCACGGCATTCAAGTGCACGGCTTCAAGCATGGTTGGCGGAACATTGACAGGCGGGTTTGTGAACCTCCTGATAGTTTCCTCTGCTGTGTTTGCATGGAAGGTCGTGTAAACACTGTGGCCTGTGTGCATTGCCTCAAACATTACCTCTGCTTCCTTCTGCCTTCTGATTTCGCCCACTATGATTCTGTCCGGCCTCATCCTAAGGCTGTTTACAAGAAGGTCCAACATCGAAACGCCGCCCTTCCCTTCAGGGTTTGGCTCCCTTGTTGTCAAGGGGACCCAGTGCAGGAAGGGTGGAAGCATCAGTTCCCTGGTGTCCTCAATAGTTATAATTATGTGGTTTGGCTGGATAAACGGCATACACACATTCAAAAAGCTTGTTTTTCCTGAACCGGTTCCGCCTGAGACAATCATATTCATCTCGTATTCCATCATCATCCAAAT
>JAUWWX010000043.1 GCA_030616665.1 archaeon
TCTCCCAAAACAACTTTGCCTTCGCCAATATTCCCGGCTTTTGTGACAGTAATAACAAGGCCAATATCCTCATCAATAAGCCCCTCGTAGTCATCTTGCACAATCTCAAGAATCGAATTCTCAAGCTTTTGGCCCAAAAGCCTGGGAGGCACCCTAACCTTTTCCCTAACCTTTACAATGTTATACACATTCCTTCCTCCTTAACCAATTTCCAAAAAACGCCTCTGCCTTAGGTAAATAACTTTTCCAGCAAAGCCTTTTATTCTTTTTCTAAGAACAGCGTCATTTGACGCAGCAAAGCAGCCTTCCATTGCCATCTTTGCAATGGCGCTGTCTGCATTGCTTGCATCAACGTCCACTATTTTAACTCCACACCTTTTGATTTCATCTAATGCGATCCGAACGGCCCTTTTAACGCCTTCACCCTTATCAATGTTCCGCAATTCCTCAAAAACCTGTTTTGGTATTAACAACTCTGCCTTTGCCCCAAACATCTTCTTGGTTTCGGAAAACACGTCAATGTGCAACTGCTGGATTGCAAGCAGCATGTTTGTGTCAAACACAATCCTCGGCCTATTTTGCAATTGCGTAGGCAACCAGCTGCCACCTCCCGCCACTCTTTTTGCTTAATGCAATTTTTTGGTCAGGCAAAATAACAATCCTGTCCCTTAGTAAAATCTTTGCCTTGTTCCCGTGAATGCTTGTCACCGTTCCAATAACAGTCATTGTTCCAACGGTTAGGACAACAAGCTGGTTTGAATTTATACTGCTTTCAACACTTGAAACAAGCCTCTTGAGGTAAGTAAGTTCAACCTCCAGTTCATTTATGGGTTGAGGCAGGCTTTTCCCTGTTCCGATTACCTGGCCCCTCATCCTGTCATTTTGCGTCAGGCTTGGGTCAAGCCCTGTCCCTATAGCAATCAGTCCACCTGGCACAGTTTCTTTCAAAG
This sequence comes from archaeon, assembly GCA_030616665.1. Taxonomy (GTDB): domain Archaea; phylum Iainarchaeota; class Iainarchaeia; order Iainarchaeales; genus JAFCCL01. The sequence continues at coordinate 951 of JAUWWX010000043.1, forward strand.
GCCCGGAACTGCAGCTCAGGCTTCTGATATCCGTTGAAAGTTGTTTGCCTTCAATTCCTGGCCTTATCAAAATCTTTTCCCCAATGCCTGCCTTTCCCTGAATTATGCTTCCGCCAACCACTCCGCCTCGCAAATCCTTGGCCTTTGTGCCGGGCTTGTTTATGTCAAATGACCTGGCGCAGTACATCAAGAGAGGCTTTTTCAAATCAAATTTTGGAGTTGGAATGCATTCCTCTATTGCCTCTATAAGAAAGTTGAGGTTTCCTGCAAAGTTTGCAGAAATCGGAACTATTGGAACGTTTTTGTAACCGTTCTTTTCAAGGAACGCCTGTATTTGCTTCCTGTTTTCAATTGCTTCCTTCATCTCCACAAGGTCAATTTTGTTTTGGGCAACGACAATCTTTTCAACGCCTGCTATCTTCAATGCCATCAAATGCTCATTTGTCTGAGGCTGCGGGCATTTTTCATTCGCTGCTATGACAAGTACAGCCCCATTCATCAGGGCTGCTCCTGACAGCATTGTTGTCATCAGCGTTTCGTGGCCAGGCGCGTCCACAAAGGAAACCTTCCTCACGCTTTTGGTTTTCTTGCCGCATAGTGGGCAAACAGCCTTGTTTGTGTATGCTTCCGCACCCTTGCAGCAGCCGCATTTGTAAAAGGTCACGTCAGCGTAGCCAAGCCTGATGCTGATGCCCCTCTTCAATTCTTCGCTGTGTGTGTCAGTCCACTTCCCGGTTAGGGCCTGCGTCAAACTGGTTTTCCCGTGGTCAACGTGGCCAACCATGCCGATATTTATTTTAGCCTGCTCTGCAAACCTTCTTGACTCTGGTGTAGCTTGCTTCTTTGCCTGCTGCGCTTCCTTTTCAGCCTTTTGGGTCTTCCCTTTCCCTGTTTTGCTAACCTTCTTGCTCAACATTTTCCTGTCCCCTTACTTTTTTTTGGCTTCTTTTGCCCGAAGCCCTTTTTCTCCATTTTTTTTTCTATCTTTTTCCTTTTTTTTTTGGCATTTTTTTCTATCTTCTTACCTTCCCCTTTATCTTTTTGGCTTCCTCCGCCAGCTCAACATTTCCCACGCTCTCAAGGCTTTCCTTTATCATCCTTTCCTTTGCAGTCTCCTTCTTTTCTTCGACCTTGCTCTCGGCAGACCTTATGAAGTCACTAATTGGCTTGCTTCCCTGTTTTGTTATCACAAGATTAAGCTGTACTATGTCCTGGCCAACGGTGTTTCCCCTAACGCTTTTTCTAACCCGCCTACCTTTAGCCTTACTTTTAATACCAATTCCCTTCTCTAACAGAAGCTTTTTCCTACCCTGGCCCTCCAAAGTGGGTTTCATTGGGAAGCCCTGCTTGTCGCTTCCGCCTGTTATCCTTGCCTTGAAACCAGGCAGCCCTGCACTGCCCAAATCAACCTCTTCGCCGACTTTCCTGTTCAAAAACACAGGCTCGGCAGTCTTTTTGTTGTAAGCCTTTCCGGTTTTTCTGTCACTGATTACAAGCTTCATTTAGTCAGCCTCCTCATTTTTTGGCATTTTTTTCGCCAGCAACTGAATCTCGCCAATCAGTTCCTGCTCATCAGCATTAAAGCAATTCTTCAGCTGTGCCAATTCACCGAATTGCGAATTTGGGATGTAGGAATACAAAACCCTATTCTCTTGCAGGTTCCTGCCTACAACCCCTTTGTCAATTGAGACCGCAACCTCCTGGCCTTTCACGGCTCGCTCAATGCTTTTCCCCTGAACCTGGATGCCTGAAACCCGGCCCACAATTTTTCCATTCTCATTCAAAACCCTGATGCCAGGCCTTAACTTTCCCTCCAAAATCTTTACACCAACAACAGCTGGCTTGCTGTGCCTGAACACAAAGCCGTGCATAAACCTCATCTTCACAGGCAAAGTAAGCTTGGAAAGGCTTTCCTTTTTCTTCTTCTCCCGCTGTTCGTTCACCCAATCAGTGTAGTCCTCGATTAGCTTGTATACCACCGACCCGCTTAATATCTTTACTTTATTTTTCTCAGCTTCCTTCAAAGCCGTTTCCTCGACCCTTGTATTAAAAGCAAAAACAACAGCTTTCAAGGGATCCTTTTCCTTTTCAGCAACTGCTTCCATGACATCGCGCCTTGTAACCATACCAACGTCCGCTTTCTTTGGCTTAAGCTTTGCCTCCTTTTCAAGAAGGACTGCCATTGCCTCAAGGCTTCCCAGTGTATCTGCCTTGAGAATAGGGCCAATGCCATCTGTTTCCTTCTTCACAGTCGCAATCTCTTTCTCAACTGCTTTCTTTTCCTCGCCGCTTTCCTCAACCATCAGCGGGCTGCCGGCCAAAGCCTCTTCAAGGCCTGGGGCAACGATTTTTATGCCGACAGCTGCGTGCACCTCTTTGACATTCAAAAACTTGTCAGCACTCTGCTCCCTAATCTCTTGCAGGGGTAACGGCATTAGCAAGGCCCGAACCTTTGTTTCCAAAACGTGTTTCCTTCCACCCAAAACGATTTTGTCATTCACCTTCAGAACGCCGCTGTACAGTATCACGTCAACGGTCTTTCCAAGGCCCTTTTCTTCCTTTACCTCTAAAATAGTTCCCTTACCTGGCTCATTCTCATCAATTGAAAGTCGTTTCTCCAAAAAGCGTTGGCTCAACCCAATTAAAAGCATCAAAAGTTCTGGCAGTCCTTCGCCGGTTTTTGCACTGATTGGCACAATCGGAACCTGCTTTTTGAAATCAGCACATCTGTCAAACCTCTCACTTTGAAAGCCTTGCTTGTGAAGATGCCCAACAATGCTGTAAATTTTTTCGTCAACAGCCTTGGCAGCGTCCTTGCTCTGCCTTTTCACATTCTCTGAGAACTCTCCTTCCATGCTTTCCCATCCGTGTAGCAGGTCAATCTTGTTTGCTGCAACAACGAAAGGCGTCTTGAACGCCTTGAGTATGCTGATTGCCTCCAAGGTCTGCGGCTGGAAGCCCTGCATTATGTCAACGACCAAAACAGCCATGTCGGCAATGCTGCCGCCTCTCTCCCTGAGAGAAGTGAATGCCGCATGCCCAGGCGTGTCAATGAAGAGAAGGCCAGGCAAATTTGCCTCAAAACCATACCGCTGCATAAGGCTGCCTGCAATCCTTTCAATCAACTCAATTGGCATTGCCGTTGCCCCAATATGCTGGGTTATTGCTCCTGCTTCCTTTTCCGCAATGGTGGTCCCTCTAATCTTGTCGAGCAATTTCGTTTTCCCGTGGTCGACATGCCCAAGCACTGTTACAATCGGTTGCCTCGTTTTCATTGCAATCCCCTTTTTTTACTCCAAGCCTGTGGAGCCAAAACCCCCTCCGCTCCTGGTTGTTTCATCAAGCTCTTCAACTTCCTCAATTTCTGCCTCTTCAACGCGAGCTATCACCATCTGCGCAATCTTTTTCCCTTTTTCAACCTTGAAGGCTTCCTTTCCCAAATTTGCAAGAATGACCCTTACTTCGCCCCTATAGCAGCTGTCAACAGTTCCCGGAGTGTTCAGCACCGTTACGCCAAAGTTTGCAGCAAGCCCTGACTTTGGTCTTATCTGCGCTTCAAAGCCCTTTGGTAGCGAAATCTGCAGGCCTGTGCCTACCATCTTCCTTTCTCCTGGCTCAATAGTTGCCTCTTCCACTGAGTAAAGGTCCATGCCGCTATCACCTTGATGGGCATAGCTTGGAATTTTTGCATCTTTGTGAATTTTCTTAACCCTCACTTTCATCTATCTTCACCTTTTTGCCTTTTCAATGTACTTCTCGTCCCTGCTGTAAATCCAGTCAAAGTCCATCTTCTTGTAGTCGTGTATTTCCTCATCTTTGAAGAGCCTTGCAATCTCAGCTTTTGCCACTTTCTCATTTTCCGACGCATGAATGATATTTGACTGGTTGCTCACGCTGTAGTCTCCCCTAATCGTGCCTGGTGCGGCCTCCCTGCCCTGGGTTGAGCCAACCATTTTTCTCACAACCGAAATCGCGTCCTTTCCCTCCAGCACCATTAAAATGCTTGGAATGCTTGACATGTATTTTATTAGCTCCCCGTAAAAGCCCTTGTCCTTGTGATGCGCATAGTGCTCTTTCAGCGCATAGGGCTGCAGTGCCTGCATCTTCATTGCCTTTATTTGCAGGCCCTTTTGCTCAAACCTTTTTACCACTTCGCCGACAAGGCACCTGTTTATGGCATCCGGCTTAATTATAACCATGGTCTGCTGCATTCAACCTCACCTATTTTTCTTTCTCCTTACTCTTCTCTTCTTTAGCCGTCTCGCCCGGCTGGTGCGGGCAAGAGTGCCATCTTCGCTTCGCTCGATGGCACGGCTTCGCTTTTTTTTATCATTTCTTCTTTTTCTTTCTCCTTACTCTTCTCTTCTTGGCCTTCTTTGGCTTTTCCTTCTTTTCTTTGGCTTCTTTTTGTTTCCTCTCAACCTTTTTTCCTGCCTTACCTGCCTTCTTAGCGTGCTGATATGCTTGAGTCCACTTGGTCGAACCCGGCTTCCTTTTAAGCGAGAGCAAATTCTTCTCGCATTTCCTGCCGCAGAAAAAGAAGGCAGTACCGTCCCTTTTCACAAACAAAAGACCAGTGCCAGGCTTAAATTTTTCACCGCAAAAAGAACATTCAGCCATTTTTAACCACTTCCACTTCGTTAACGTGTCTTTATCTCCTTTGCTTCCCTTTCCGTATTCAAAAGGATTAGGACATCTCCCATTTGGGTATTGCCCTTGCAGTTTCTTCTTTTAACACGGCCCTTTTCCGGGCCGTCAAGGATTTTGCACAAGACCTGCGTAACTTCACCGTGGACGCCTGTCTTTTTCACAACTTGAACGACTTCTGCTGGAGTCCCCTTTTCCATTTAGTTAACCCCCCTTACTTTGCCAGCTCAGAAAGCTTTTTGGCAATTTCCTGCAGCTCTTTCTTTGCTTCGCCCTCGTCAACGATTGCCACAGCAGCAGTGTTTACCGAAATGCCTGCTTTCTCACCGAGTTGCTTTTTGGTTTTCACAACAGAGCATGGAATATTTTTCTCCTTGCACAGCAAAGGCAAGTGCATCACGACTTCAGGAGGGCTAACATCCTGCGCAATCAGCACAAGCTTCGCTACGCCCCTCTCAACTGCCTTTGTTACCTCATTTACCCCAATTCTTATCTTTCCCTTGCCTTTTGCCTTTCCGACAAGGTCAAGCTGCTCAACCATCAGTTTCTCAGGAACCTCAAATTTGACTAATCCAGCCATTTTCTGCTACACCTCCTCAGCCGCAAAAAGCGGCTTCATTTTCATCGGCAGAAAAAAGAATTTTTCCCTAAAACAACTGCCTCTGGGAATGTTTAAAAAGGTAATTAGGGGGGTAAAAACAAAGGAATTAATACCTCTTAAAGCAACTAATATTCAACATGCCTAGAGTAAAATCGAAAAAGGCAGGGCAGACAAAATCAACCACAATCCTTGACCTGGGTTCAGGAAAAGTGCCTATGTGGCTTGCTAGCATTGCCAGAAGGCATCCACTACGCAGATTTGAAGCTGTTGACCCCAAAATGACGAAGTCAGCAAAAGGCTTTGCAGAAAACCTGCACAGGATAACAAACGATGCTTTTAAGCGATTGAAGAAATCTCCAAGCAAAAGCGTAGCAGTTATAACGATGAATTTTTCTGAGTGTGATATCTTTTATGAAAGAGCTTTAAGTGGTATGAAAGGGGTAAAAAAAGCAACGGCAATATTAGAAAAGGGCTCAAAGGCACCTGATGATCTATTGGAAATTTTTGCAAAGACCATGGAAGGGTTTAATGTCTTTCCGCCAGAGTTTTTAAAAGAAGTAAAAAGAGTGCTAAAACCAAATGGCGCTTTTGTTGTTGTAACAAGCAACCTTTTAGCAGAAGCTCACATGCCACACCTTTCCAAGCACTTCGATGTAAAAACAATAAAACTGCCAAAAGAAAAGGTCATGCGAAGCGGCACAAAAGCAATGAAAAGGCTAGTTGGGAAAGGCCTGAGCTTGGTAAAAATAGTTTGCAAGGTTTAAGGAGAGTGGAGTATCAAATTACCTTTTTTTCCTCTTTTTTGACTTAAATTCTTTCCTGCTTTACCCTTTTCCATTTCCTGGTGTTTGGGCTTCTTTTCCTTCCAAGTTTTGCCATAATCAACCCCCCCTTTCCTCACTTGTGTCTTTTCCTTGCCTGCCTTTTCTCACTCCCTTTTCTTCCAATGTATTTGGCTATTCTTATTATTTCTTCACGCATGGGAAAGAGTTCCCTTGTAAATCTTCTTGCATAAGTGCCTCTTTCCAATACCATCCTCTTCCGCGCTGCATTAGCTGCTCTGGTTAAAGGTGCAACAGCATACCCCGGAAACTTTTTCTCCA
>JAUWWX010000153.1 GCA_030616665.1 archaeon
GATTCCAAATCAGCAATCCAAAAGAATATAAGGCCCTTGTTAAAGACGGCAAATCTTTATGTAAAAACTGCGGTCGGGTTGCTGCCAGTGAAAAGAATCTCTGCAAACCAGTGACATTGTAAGCCTGTAGTACGATATTACCACTTCTTGCTCTGGTCTCCATAGGCATTTTTCCGACTGACATTAAGGAATTCTCCTATTTCTTCACAACTGCTTAACAGATAAGCTGGCGAAATCAAAAGCTGGTTGGCCTAAGCGAAAATAATGTAAGGTCTTAATAGTTTCCAAAGTGAATCAATCAAAAACCATCTTTCAACTTTTTTTAGAAAGGAGCATGAAAAATGATGATCAAGACCAAAGAAACAGTTAAAGAATGCGCAGAAGACATTTTGTGTGGTGTAAATACAACTGCTGGTGTAGAGCAGGCAACAGACTTGGAAAGGAAGCATCTGCCAATTATATCTGCTCCGAAGAGTATCAAGAAGGGTGAATGCTTTGAAGTGACTGTCGAAGTTGGTAAGCTTCTGCAGCATCCCAATGAGCCTGGCCACTTTATCCAATTCATTGAGTTGTATGCAGGGGATACGTATCTTGCCAGAATGGATTTAACAGCCAAAACGACCTTCCCCATCATGAAGACATGCGTGCAATTAGACCATGCATACGGCAAGCTTCGAGCCTTTGAAAGATGCAACTTGCACGGAACCTGGGAAAATTACGTAGGTATTGAGGTGATAGAGTAACATAGCTAACAGAGAACGGACGAATTGAAAACGCCACAATTTCCAAAGCCCTCTGCGGAATGGTACGTAGAATGGTTGTTCGTTATGCCTGAGGGGAGACAATATGGAAAAGGACATTAAACACATGGTAAAGGTTAAAGATACTCAGCAAAACTTCGAAATCTGTATGCAGGGTAACTGTTCAGCTTGCCCCAGTTATCCAAAGGCATCAGGAGAAGGACTCTATTGTGCGAGGATCCCGAGTCAAAATACCCTTGAAAAAAGAGGTTGTAACTGTCCAGAGTGCCCTCTCTGGATTGGCACGGGACTTTCTGGTATGTATTACTGCATAAAACCAGAATAAAGCTACACACTCTTTACTACTTACTACCTTTACTACTTACTACTTGGCACATTACTACTTGGCACAAAAGTCAGAAAGTCTTGGCATTGTTTTTCAGATTTTGCTTTTCAAGGAACAATACCAAGAAAAACACTAAGTTGTCTATAGCTGAATTCCAAAGGTTTATATAAGAGATGGCAGTGGATGGAAGGTAAAAACCAAAAACTTATTGAACTTGAAAACAAGGAATGGCTTGATTCCCTGGAAGACATCTTCTGCAGACAGGGACAAGATAGGGTAAGAAACATACTTGAACAATTACAAACACAGGCCCAAAGATATGGAATACAAGTTAACAAAGTCAGAACAACTCCATACGTTAATACAATACCGCTCGATCAGCAGCCTCCTTATCCAGGTAGAAGAGAAATTGAGCGACGTGTCAAGAGCATAATTCGCTGGAACGCAATGGCTATGGTAGTGCGGGCCAATAGAGAAGAAAGTGGGATTGGAGGGCACATTTCTACTTATGCTTCTGCAGCTACGCTTTTTGAAGTCGGATTCAACCACTTTTTCCGGGCAAAAAATGAAAGTCAGGATGGTGATATTATCTATTTTCAGGGTCACGCCTCTCCAGGGATATATGCCAGAGCATTCGTAGAAGGCCGTCTCTCCGGCTTTGATTTGGAAAACTTTAGGCGAGAACTGAAACCAGAGGGTGGACTGCCATCGTATCCTCACCCAAGGCTAATGCCTAATTTTTGGCAGTTTCCAACTGTGTCGATGGGGCTGTCACCAATCATGGCCATCTACCAGGCACGTTTCAACCGCTACCTTGAGGATAGAAGTCTTAAGGAACCATCTGACCAGAGGATCTGGGCTTTCTTAGGCGACGGCGAGATGGACGAGCCAGAAAGTCTCGGTGCAATCGGCTTGGCCGGTCGAGATAAACTGGACAATTTGGTCTTTGTCATCAATTGCAATTTACAGAGACTTGATGGCCCTGTCCGGGGCAATGGCAAGATCATTCAGGAATTAGAGGCTGTTTTTGCCGGCGCTGGCTGGAACGTAATTAAGGTTATCTGGGGTTCTGATTGGGACGGGTTATTTGAAAAGGACAAGGATGGTATCTTGGCAAAAAAAATGGAGGAAGTACCAGATGGACAGTACCAAAAGTATGCTGTCTCGAGTGGAGATTATATTCGCAAGGACTTTTTTGGCAGGGACCGGCGTTTATTAGATATGGTGAAAAACTACTCCGATGAACAGCTTGAAGGACTCAGACGCGGTGGCCACGATCCTGTGAAGGTTTACGCTGCATATAAGGTTGCAATCGAGCACAGAGGTTCACCAACCATTATTTTAGCACAAACAATAAAAGGCTACGGCCTTGGTGAAGCCGGGGAAGGCAGAAACGTTACTCATCAGCAAAAGAAACTAAATGAACGGGAATTGCTCGAGTTTAGAAGTAGATTCGGCATCCCTGTACCTGACAGGGAAGTACAGGAGGCTCCTTTTTATAAACC
>JAUWWX010000060.1 GCA_030616665.1 archaeon
ACTTTGATAAGCAGGTTTGACCTGTTCTTCATGATAAAGGACGTTTTGGACAGGACAAAGGACGAGGCGATTACTGCTCACATCCTTAAAACGCATAAGGGAGGAGAAATACTTTCACAGTACAAGAAGAAGGGAAAGCCTTTGAAGAAAGCAGAGTTGGAGGAAATTGAGGCCATTTCCGCGCCGCAAATTGAGCCGCAAGTGCTTGGAAAATACATCTCTTATGCAAGGCAGAACGTCTTCCCCATTTTGAGCAAGGAGGCAATCCAGACGATAAGCGATTTTTACATTGGCTTGCGAGACATAGGTAGAAAGGAGGGGAGCTATTCTGCTACGCACAGGCAATTAGAGGGCTTGGTTAGGCTTAGCGAGGCAAGCGCCAGGGTCAGGTTGAGCGATGTTGCAGAAAAAGAGGATGCTGATAGGGCTGTAAGGCTTGTGAGGGCATCGCTTAGTGATGTGGTAACAGACCCGGAAACGGGAAAGATTGACTACGACATCATTATGACCGGGCAAACTCATACCCAGGTAACAAACATGAGAAAGATTCTTTCAATTGTCAGGGAAAAGGTCAAGGAAGGCCAGGAGACAGTGCCATTGGAGGAAGTGCTAAGCGAAGCAGAAGCAGCAGGAATAAACAGGGACAGGGCTCGCGATTTGATTGCAAAGCTTGAGAGGAACGGCGAACTGTACAAGCCAAGGCACAACTTTTTGAAGCCAACGCAAAAGGACTAACAATTAAGCCAAAAACAATAGGGGGAAAAACATTTTAGTTTGTGGTTATGGACAAGTGGAAGAATTATTAACTTTGAAGAAGCTATTTTTACAATGCATAGAAGGCTGAAAAAGCAGAAGATTCCTTACTCTACTTTGTCTAGCAAATCCAAAAAGGCAATTGATGAATTGGTGGCAAAACGCGATAGGAGACTTGAAGCAAGAAAAGAATTACCAAAACTTATAGTGTTGCCGGGATTTATAAAAAAGGCAAAGAAAATCTGGGAACTTTGTGTAAAAGAGCCAAAAGAAGCCAAAGAGGCAACCCGTCTAGTTGGCAAGGCATTGGTTGATGAAGCGCTAAAGAACAGCGAATTCAGAGATTCATTAAATAAATATAGATATGTGCTTGTTAACTTTGAAGGCGATCTAGTTTTGACTAACAAGGGTAGGAGAATGCCCTTCCTTGGCTTTATTAGATTGGAAAGCATTAAGATTCTTTTGGGAATATACCAGTAAGTTTTTTCCGAAGATGTCTTTGCGTTGCTTGGAGGCATTAAACACTTTCAGATTCAAGCACGTTCCTGTTCCAAAACAATAAAAATAGTTATTTAAGCACTAATTCCCTCTTTTTTTTCAATGAACAGGGTTTTTGTTGGCTTGCTGCTGGTTTTCCTGGTTACGCAGGTTCTTGGCGTTGCTGTTGGCGCAATCCTTATTGGCGAGATTGCCTCTGGGGAAATGGAGCAGCCAACCATTGTTACTGAGAATCCTGACGACCCAATCAATGCTGTTGCGCTTATTCTTGGAATCCTCTTCTTCACAGGCATGCTTTTGCTGTTCATGCTTTTCTTTAAGGGCGCAAAGCTGTTCAGGCTGCTTGAGCTGTTTGTAGTATTCACCGCTTCCATCATTGTTTTCAGTGCCATTATCCCTGGCGCTGCCTTCCTTTTTGCTGTTGAGCTGGTTGCATTGAAGCTTCTTTTGCCCAAAAGCGTTTTGGTAAGGAATGCTTCCGCAGTGATTGCAATTGCAGGCATCGGCGCCCTCATTGGCGTAACATTGGGAGTTATCCCAGTGCTTGTTTTCCTCATTCTTCTCTCAGTTTACGACTTCATCGCCGTATTCAAGACAAAGCACATGGTCAAGCTTGCCAAAGGAATCTCAAAGAGAAACCTTTCCTTTACTGTTGCAATTCCAACAAAGGAACATACCTTTGAGCTTGGAACAGGCGATTTGGTCATCCCGCTTGTTTTTGCAGTTAGCGTGATGAAGGCCTCATCCCAAGGCTTTCCCTTTTACGTTGTGCCAGCCCTCTTCATTCTTGTTGCTTCCCTTGCAGGCCTTTTGTTCACAATCAACTGGGTGAGCAAGCACGTGGGAAAAGCATTGCCTGCCTTGCCGCCTCAAGCCGCCCTAATGATAATCGCCTGGCTGGCATCAAAGGCAATTGGGTTTTGAATTAGGCTGCCATTCTTTTCCTGGCTTCTTTGAGCCTTCTTTCGTATTCTCTTGTTTTTGCAGGACCGTGACCAAATCTGGAGAATATGACTTTTTTCAGCCTTGCCAGAGGGCCCACCGGTTTAACTTTCACAAGCTTCGGACGTCTTTGTGCCATTTTACCATCCCTTACATATATTTCCTTTCTCGTACTTTTTAAACCTTTGTTACAGGCCGAGCATTGCCGCAAGCCATGGCAGGGCCTCCATTCCAATGTATCCGACAATTGCAACCAGCGTGTACCTTAGTGTCTTGCCTGCCAGTGCCGCGATGAAGAATCTCTTGTAGTCGTATTTTATTATCCCTGCTGCGATTCCAATCAAGTCAAATGGAAATGGCGTGAATGCCCCCAAGAAGATTATTGGCATGCCCTTGTTGGCAAGCTTTTCCCCGATTTCAAATACCTTTTCAACCCTCTTCTCCTTCATTTTCTTCAAGGTGTTTATCCCAAGCAGCCCGAGAATATAGCCTGACATTTCGCCAATTGCTGCCGCCGTGCCTGTTACTATGCCAATCAAGAGAACATAAGCAAGGTTTGGGGAAAAGGCTCCAATCAAGAGCACGATTGGCTCTACGAGGATTGGGAAGAAAAGCGAGGCATTTGCAAAGATTGTGAACAGGAACAAAACAGCAATTCCAAACGGCGAGGCATAGATAAAGCCTGCAATTGCCTCTGTGCTGCCAAGGAAAAAGGAAAGGTCCATGTAGCTAATTAGTCAAATGCGGTTAATTAATGTTTTGTTAAGGCAAAGAAAGGGTTTAAAACGCTTACTGGAATGAACCCTTTTATGGAATACAAGAAGATGCTTGAAGGGCTTTACGCAAGCCTTCCTGAGAGAAGCAAGAAGCATGAACGCTTTGAGATGCCTGAGGTTGACTCTTTTGTGCATGGCACCAAGACAATTGTAAAGAACTTTTCAGCGATTTTGAAGGTCATTAATCGAGATAAAAAGCATCTGTTCAAGTTTCTTGCAAAGGAAACAGCAACTAGTACTGCTATAGATGACAGCGGCCGGCTTGTTTTGAGCGGACGCTTCAGCAGGGAGCAGGTTAACAGACTTATTAAAAGCTACATCACGCAATTCATTTTGTGCCCTGAGTGCAAGAGGCCTGACACAAAGGTAACTGAAAAGCAGGGCGTTAGAATGCTTAAATGCGATGCGTGCGGCGCACTCAGCAGCGTTAGAGGGCTTTAAGGGAGGCGTTCTTTTGATATTTTTCAAAGTGCATGGCTCTCTTGGCAAAGAGGTTCTGGCTGTATGCGACAAGGAACTGTGCGGCAAAACCATTAATGGACCAAATGCACGGTTTGTTGTAAGCGAGTCCTTTTACAAGGGCGAAGAAATTAGTGTTAAAGGCCTGAAGGCAAAATTGCGTGAATTTGAGAACATCAACATCGTTGGAAACAGGGCAGTTGCTGTTGCACTTGAGGAAAAGCTTGTTGCAGAGGAAAATGTAGTGGAAATAGCCGGAGTAAAGCACGTGCAAATATTTAAAATATAGCAAAGAATACTATTCTATAGGTGGTTTTTTATAAAGAGAAGACAAAGAAAAGAACCAATCAAACCAAAGGGGCAGAAACTACGACCAGAAACCAAGCAGTTACAAGGTCTGCTAGTTGCTAGGTTTGGAAAAAGTACTTTTGAAACGGTTAAGGCTGTTGTTGAAGCCGAAAATAGACAGCATAATCTCAGGCTAAACCCTGAGCAGGTTATTACAGAAGTTTCCCGCAGACTTGGGAAACTTGACAAACCGTTCACCCTTACCGGCAGGCCAGGTTAACAAAATATTCTTTGGTGCTAACGTCATATTTAAAATATAGTTGAGCCTAGGGGAATACTTGAATGCCAAGCAACAAAAACAAGAAGGACAAAACCAGTTCGGAGAGCATTGGAAGGCTCCGGTTCCCAAAAAAAGAGGAACACGAACAGTTTGGCATTGTAACGCAGTTGATGGGCGCCTGCCAGCTCATAGTAATATGCCAGGACGGCGTTGAAAGAAAGTGCAGGATTCCAGGCAAGCTGAGGAAGCGTGTTTGGGTCAGGGTAAACGACCTCGTCATAGTGAAGGTGTGGGATTTCCAGCCGAGCAAGGGCGACATAAAGTGGCGGTTTTTTGGGAACCAGGTTGAATGGTTCAAGAGGAAGGGCATGCTGGAAGGCCTGCCGGTCTGATTCTTATCCCATGCCAAAAAACCGTCTTTAGGCTTTTGCCTAAGCAAAAAAGGGGGTATTTAAATATCGGTTTGCATAATGGTATTTGGTGATGTTTCTTGAAGCTTGATATGGATTCAAAATTTGTTATTGTGGCGCTTGCCGTCCTCGTTGCAGCGGTTGCAATCTACTCCCTTGTTTATGTGCCGGAGCCAGGGCCTGGTCCAATCTCTTTCAAGGAAATGCCGCGCTTTGAAAGCTATGCTGCCTTGGAGGCAGCCTTTGAAGAAGGAAAAAGCGCAAGAGGCTATGGATTGTGGGAAACAATCGGCGGTGCTGTGCCAATGGCAAAAAGCGCTGTTGCAGACGCAGAAGGAGGCTCAGCCGACTATTCAACAACAAACATCCAGGTTGAGGGCGTTGACGAGGCAGACATCGTGAAGACAGACGGGGAGTTTATCTACAACTTTTCAAGGAACAGGCTCATAATAACAAAGGCTTATCCCATTGAGGGCAGCAAAATAGTCCACAAAGAAGAGTTCCAAGACCTCTACCCCATAGAAATGTTTGTATCAGGAGACAAGCTGCTGCTTTTTGGGAACCTCTACGAAACCTACAACGGAAACGGAATTAGGGAGGAGATGCCCTACTACTGGGGTTATGGCAGCGTTGCTGCAAGGCTTTACGACATATCTGACAGGGCAAACCCGCAACTTGAGAAAGAGCTTGAGTTTGAGGGCAACTATGTTACCTCAAGGCTTATTGGAAAGCACGCCTACTTCGTGGTTGACAGCTGGCCAAGCTACAGGGAATGTGACGGAGGAGAGTGCATTATCCCCCTGATGGTTGAGGACGGTGTTGAGAAAGAGGTTGCGCAAGCAGAGGAGATTGGCTACATTCCGCCAATGCTGGCAGAGAGCTTTGTGACAATTGCCTCTTTGGACCTTGACAATGGAAAAATGGAGAAGGAGACAATTGCTGGCAACGCCCAGAATGTCTACGCTTCACAGCAGTACATTTACCTGGCTGCAACCACCTGGATTCCGCAGGAAGGGGTTTTTCCAGACGGAACCCCAATCGTGGATACAATTGAGGACATTGTCCTGCCAAGCAGCGAGGAAACAGTGGTTACGAAATTCAGCTTGGACGAGGGGACGGTTGGCTATGTGGGCCAAGGAAATGTGCCAGGTCGCGTCCTTAACCAGTTCTCAATGGACGAATTCCAAGGAAACTTCAGGATTGCAACTACAATCGGGTGGAATGGCTCAAACAGCCTTTACGTCCTGGACGAGGAAATGAACGTCATTGGCAGGCTTGAAGACCTTGCGCCAGGCGAAAGCATCTACAGTGCAAGGTTCATGGGCGAAAAGGCATACATGGTAACTTTCAAAAAGGTTGACCCCCTGTTCGTAATAGATGTTTCTGACCCAACAAATCCAAGAGTGCTTGGAAAGCTCAAGATTCCAGGTTACAGTGATTACTTGCACCCTATTGACAAAGACCATCTCATTGGAGTAGGCAAGGAAGCAATAGAGGCAGTGAAAGGAGACTTTGCCTGGTACCAGGGCCTGAAGATGGCTGTCTTTGATGTCAGTGATGTGGAAAACCCTGTGGAAATGCACAAGATTGTTATTGGCGACAGGGGAACAGA
>JAUWWX010000042.1 GCA_030616665.1 archaeon
GCTGCCGCGATTGACTCAGGCACAGGTTTTGCGGCCAGTGGCTTTTTTCTTTTCGCAGCCTCATGTTTCTTTATTAAGTCAAACCTCATCATGTACAAATAGGTTTTCATTATTTCAATGAAGGGCAGGACAAAGACAAGGCAGAGGAACAAGGAAATGTAGGGAGCGAGCAAGGTTACCTGGGCAACAGCAAATTCAAGCAATTGCAGCAAGGCAAGCATTACCGCACCGATTACAGCAACCTTGAGGAAAGCCGTTGGATACTTTGACAAAAACTCGAAGTTTGTTGAGAGGGCGTGCCTCAGGCCCTCCTCCTCTACGACGACAGCCTGCGGCACAAACATTAAAAGAAAGGAAATAACGAGGAGAGGGATTGCTGAAAGCAGGATTGGAATGCTTGCTGCAAATAGGGCTGTGCTTAGCAGGAAGAGCAAAAGGCAGTATAGGAGGTAGAAAACAAAAATTCTCAAAGTGAAGCGCTGAATCATCTCTTGCAGGTAGAAGTGCAGCTTTAGCCTGCTCAGGTTCTTTCTCACAGAAAAAATGATTATTGAAACGAAGAGGGAGTAGAACAGCAGGAACAAGGCAATTAGGCCTGCCTCAGCAAGAAAGGCCAAAGGGTTTGCAAGGAATAGCCCATAGTCAATGAAAATTGAACCGCTGCTAATGTACACGTTCTGGAATAAGGCAAAAACTGGCACAAAAACAAGCAACAAGGCAAAAACCAAGGCTGTCTTGCTGTTTGCCTTGTACTGCTCAAAGCTGTTCTGCAAAAGCAAAGTGAAAACCCCCCGATAATAATTTGGGTTATAAGTGGTTAAAAAACCTACTTGGCTGCCAGATAGGTTGGAAAAGCCTTCTCTATCCTTACTTCGGCAAACCCTCCCAAAATACCTTTTTTCACTACCACTGGGTTATAATTTTGGTTCCTGCCAACAAGGCCGCCCTTTTTTCCCGTTTCATCCACAAGAATTGTCTGCCTCTTCCCAAAAAAGCGCTCATTTCTCTGCAAAGAAATCTCACTGCAAAGTTGTGTTAAAATTCGGCTCCTCCGCTTTTTAACCCTGCCGTGCAGCTGGCCAGGCATCTTGCTTGCCAGAGTATTTGGCCTTGCTCCAAACCTGCTGATGTTGACAACGTCGGGTTTTACTTCTCTTAACAGAGAAACTGTTTCATTGAACTGCTTTTCTGTCTCGCCGGGAAAGCCGACTATTACGTCGGTTGCAATGCTTGCATTTGGAAAGCTTGAACGAATTTTCTTGACAATGCCTAGGAAGTCTTTTCCCGTGTACTGCCTGTTCATTTTCCTCAAAATCTCATTGCTGCCTGACTGCACAGGCAAGTGGAAGAACCTGTAAAGCCTCTCATCCTTGAAAAGCTTAAGGTATTCCGGCAGGAATTTTTTTACGTGCCCAGGATTAATCATTCCAACCCTTATTCGGAATTTTCCCTTGTTTTTGAGCAATTCCCTGAGCAACTCCGGCAGGCTACTATCCTTGTCCAAGCCGTAACAGCCGCAGTCCTGGGCTGTAAGCCAGACTTCCTTTGAGTTCCTTATTGCCTGCTTAAATTTTTTGTTCAATTGCGCAATGGAATAGCTGCGCAAACTGCCCCTTGCATTTCGCACGCAACAGTAGGCACAGTTTCCCAAACATCCCCTGCAGACGGTAATGATTGAAATTGCTGGGCTGCTTTTTTGCTCCTCAAGAGCAGGGGAAAAATCCTGAACTGGCAATTGCAAAAATGATGCAAGTCCGCTTAGCCTAGGGCCAATCTGCACTATCTTTTTCGAAACTGCGCTGACAGCTTCCCTGTTAATTTTTGGCAGACATCCAAAGACAACTAAGGTGCTTTCCTTCTTTTCAGCAATCCTGTTTAGCTGCCTTATTCTCCTAAGCATTTTTGTTTCTGTCTGCTCTTTTACTGCGCAGGCGTTGAGCAGCAGCAAATCCGCTTTTTCCGGCTCATTTACGGGCTGGAAATTGTTTTTCTGCAAAAAGCCCCTGATTTGCTCTGTGTCAGACTTGTTTAAAGAACAGCCGCTTCCCTCAACAAACGCCCTCATAAAAAAGGAGTGAAAGGAAAGAAATTAAAAAGAGGTTAATACCCCTCCCTGGGATATTAGCTCGGAGTATTACGCCTCTTTACTTTTGGGTTGGGCTATGCTTTTTATATTCTAAAAGCCATTAATACGCTTATGGGGAAAAGTTTTGAAAGAGTCTGGAAGTTGGCTTTGCCTTATCTAAAACAGGGTAAAGCGAAAGATTATCTAATTCATACAAGAGGCGTTGTTAAAGCAATGGAATTGTTGTTAGAGCATGAAAAAGGAGATGAAAAAACCCTCATCCCCGCTGCAATTTTACATGATATTGGTTGGTCTAAAGTGCCTCTGAAATTGCAAAAAAGTAATAATGAATCAGAAAGGATTGAGGCGCTAAAGTTGCATATAAAACTCGCTCCTCCGATTGTGGAAGAGGTGCTAAATGAAGCGGGTTACAAAAAAGACAGAATAGAAAAGATTGTAGCTGTTGTAGTTGCACATCAATTCCAAAAGCCTAAGGATTTGGATAAGCAGTTGTTAATTGATGCCGATTCGATGGCGGATGCATTTAAAGAACAATTTTATAGTGATGCGAAAGCCTATGGCAAGACTCCGAGAGAGTTGTATGAATTTAGAAAGAATAATAAGTTCTTCACCAAAACTGCAAAAGAATTGTTTGCGAAAGAATTAGAAAAGAGAAGAAAAGAAATTGAAAAAAAAGGCTGCTAGGGGCTTTGAAGAGTTTCACAAATTGATTTTCTCAACTGAATACCTGGCAATCCAGCCGAATAGGCCGCCCCACACGAACAGCATGAAGGCGCTGTTGTTAAGCTTGCCCCAGAAGTCCACCATTTCAAGGCTCATTGGAATGTTTTGCAGCGAGGCAAAGTTTGCCATATACCAGTAGAGGGCAATGTAATAGGCTGCAAGCGAAACCGCGAAGAAAACTATTGCGAAAAACGGGCTCAAAGCAAACCCTGTTTTGAATTCCTCGTTTGCCCAGTCTAGCAAGAAAAAAACCGCAAAGAATGCAAAGAAGGGCATTACAAGGAACATCGGGCTTTCGAGGATGGATGGAACGGTGAAAATCGGGAAAAACTCCGGGAAGCCGCCTATTTGGCTTCTTGCCGCGTTCAAGGCAAACAAAACAGCGTAGGACATTAAGCAGGCAAAGCCAGCCACGACCAGCTTGTTTGTTGAAAGCCCTTTGGAATGGCCTTTCTCTTCACCCTTTTCCCCATTCATTTCTTTCACGCAAAAAAAAGGTCTTTGACAGTTTATAATGAACAGTAATAAGTTTAAAACTGTTTCCCGGGAAGATTATTTGTTGAGGGGGTTAAGGGAAATGACTGTTGAGCTGCCCTGGGTTGAGAAATACCGGCCGGAAAAGCTGGCGGAACTGGTTGGCCAAAAGGATGCTGTGAGCAGGCTTCAAAGTTATGTGCAAAAGCACAACGTGCCAAACATGCTCTTTTCTGGCCCGGCAGGCGTTGGAAAAACCTCGGCAGCAGTAGCGTTGGCAAAAGAATTGTTTGGCAAAGAGTTTAGTAGAAACTTTTTGGAATTGAATGCTTCGGATTCCAGAGGCATTGATGTGATAAGGGGCCGGATAAAGGACTTCGCAAGAACCCTTGCATTTTCAGCAGATTTTAAGATAATTTTCTTGGATGAGTCGGATGCCCTGACAAGCGATGCGCAGAACGCTTTGAGGAGGACAATGGAGAAGAACACAAAGACAACCAGGTTCATTTTGAGCTGCAATTACAGCAGCAGGATTATTGAGCCGTTGCAGAGTAGGTGCGTTGTTTTCAGGTTCAGGCCCCTGCAGGCAAAAGAGATTGAGGGCAGGCTGCTTGAGATAGCGGAAAAGGAGAAGCTTAAGCCGGACAAAAAGGCATTGGAAGCAATAGAGTATGCGAGCATGGGGGATATGAGAAAGGCAGTCAATGTCCTGCAGGCAGCCTCTGCCCTGAACAAAACATTTAGTGAAGAGACAGTGTTCAATGTGTGCAGCAGGGCAAAACCCCAGGAGGTAAAAGAAATGATTCAGCTTGCGTTGAAGGGTGATTTCTTGGAGGCAAGAAACCTGCTTGACAAGCTGATGTACCAACACGGTATGTCCGGAGAAGACGTGATAAGCCAGGTTTACAGGGAGGTAATGGCCTCAGACGAGAAGCTTATTCCCTCAAAGACAAAGGTAGGGCTCGTAGATGTGATTGGCGAGTACGACTTCAGGCTGGTTGAAGGGGCAAACGAACGCGTTCAATTAGAGGCAATGCTTGCGCAGTTCATGCGGTTCAAGAAGTGAAATCCTTCAGTCTTCTCTGATGCAACAAATTACCCAAAAGCGCGCTTTCCTTCTTGTATCTTTCGATTGGAATCTTTAACTTTCTTGAAAGGAATGCCAAGGCAAGCTGCAAGGCTGAGAAGACAAGCGGCTTTTGCTGCAACGCGTTCCTTACGTTTTCCCGAATCTGCCATACGCCCAAGGGCAGGCGATAGTCCTTTCCGATTTCCCTGAACACGATTGCCGAGGCCTGCCTTTTTCTCTTCAGCAAATGCTCCGCCACTGCAAGCCTTGCACTGTAGTAGGCGCCCTCGACATTGCTTGCATAGTTTACCCTGCCCTTGTAGAACTCGTGGTCCTGTATTATGTGGGCTTCGGTGGCATTGGCAGCCCAGCTGCCTCCAGGCAACCAGCACTCCAATTGCTCAAAAGCCCACGCACTCGGGATTAGCAGAACCCAAAAGTTATTGTCCAGATAATTGGAATGGAATAACTGAAATTCATCTAATTGCTGAAAGTGTTTTACTTTTTCCTCAACCAAATTATTTGAAATGTTGGAATCGACAGCAGTGATTGACCACCTCGTGGGCACAAGCCTTCGCCTCTTTCCAATGCCCAAAGTTCCGGCACTCAAAAGCTTGTTCAGCCTGCTTACCGGAAAGCCTGCCAAGTACAGGGAGAGGATTGCCTCGTTTGACTTGAGGTCTGTGTCGGAAACAGCGTAATCAATCTTTTTTGGAATTGAAGGGTTTTCCTCCAGACGCATTTTGACAAGCTGTCCTGTTGGGCCGTGAGGGGCAACGCTTTCGTGGAAGGAAAGGGATAGAGCAGGCTTTGACTTGAGCTTGACATCTATTACTGTTGGCCCTGCCGCCATGGCAAGCTCCTGCATTTCAACCAGCTCATAACTGGGCTTTGCTGCATCGTTCACGTTTATTTGCTTGTTGCTTCTCAGCAGCTGCTGCCTGAAAGAAACGATTTTTTCCTGGCTCAAGCCAAACCATTTCTCTGGCGCGTCCAGCATGCTGCTGTCCATCACTTCTGTGGGAGAGAGGGGGGCAATCTTTACCTTGGGGTAGTTGCGCCAGCTTACAAACAAGCTTGGAGGGCTGCTGCCAGTGAACTCGTTTCCTTGAATGTTCGAAACTGTTTTTGTTTGCTCTGAGTGCTTTTTGAGGATAGGGCAGTAGCCCAGGCCGCATAACAATTTTCCCTTGCACTTGATGCATAATTTTGGGGAAATCATGTCTATAATAATTCAATTGAATAATCAATTAAATAACAAGCAGGGGGTGGATTTCCCCTAAAAATCATTATGGTTTTAAATAACATCAGGGCTTATTTTCTTCCGTATGCCCAAAATTGATTGGAAGAAGCCTGCTGACAGGGAAAGATTCTGGCATTCAAGCAGCCACATTCTGGCTGCAGTTGTAAAGCAGTTGTGGCCAAAGGCAAGGCTGGCGATTGGCCCGGCTATTGAGGAGGGCTTCTACTACGATTTTGATGCAAGCAAGCCGTTCAGGCCAGAGGACCTGGAAAAGGTTGAGAAGAAGATGGCTGAGGTAATCAAGAGGGATGAAAAGTTTGTTGGGAAGCAAATTGACAAGAAGAAGGCATTGCAGTTGTTTAAGGACGAGCCGTATAAGGTTGAGCTGATTGAGGAATTGCCTGGCAGCAGGGTAAGCATTTATGAGACCGGCGGCTTTGTGGATTTGTGCAAGGGACCCCACATTGAAAGGGCAGGGCAGATTAAAGCGGTGAAGCTGTTGAGGGTATCGGGGGCCTACTGGAGGGGAAACGAGAAAAACAAGATGCTTCAAAGGATTTACGGCATTTCTTTTCCCGATAAGAAGATGCTGAGGAAATGGTTGTATGTGAGGGAGGAGGCAAAGAAACGGAACCATATCAAGCTGGGAAAGGAATTGGATTTGTTCAGCATGCATCCAGAGGCGCCAGGCGCTGTTTTTATTCACCCAAAGGGAATGGTTGTCTGGAATGAACTGATTAACTTTTGGAGGAAGGAGCACAGGAAGGCAGGCTATGTTGAAGTGAGCACCCCGATTATTCTGAAAAAGGAGCTGTGGGAAAAGTCTGGACACTGGGACCACTACAAGGAAAACATGTACTTTACGCAGATTGACAACGAGGGCTTTGCGGTAAAGCCAATGAACTGCCCTGGCGGCATCCTTGTTTACAAGGCAAAGAGGCACAGCTACAGGGAGCTGCCAATGAGAATTGCTGAGCTTGGCGTGGTGCACAGGCATGAGTTAAGCGGAGTACTGAATGGGCTGGTTAGGGTTAGGCAATTCACGCAGGACGATGCCCACATTTACTGCACTGAGCAGCAAGTAGAGCAGGAAATAATAAAAGTAATTGACTTGATTGACCACTTCTACAGGGTCTTTGGCTTCCAATACGAAGCAGAGCTAAGCACTAGACCACTGAAGAGGGCCGGCAGTGACAAGATGTGGGACAAGTCTGAAGCCGCACTTGAAAATGCCTTGAAGAAAAGGAAGATGCAGTATGTGGTTGACGAGGGAGAAGGCGTTTTCTACGGCCCAAAAATTGATATAAAGATCAGGGACAGCTTGGGAAGGAAATGGCAGTGTGCAACGATCCAGTTAGATTTCGTGATGCCAGAAAAGTTTGGCCTGACCTATGTTGACAAGGACGACAAAGCAAAAAGACCTGTGATGATTCACAGGGTAATTTACGGCAGCTTGGAGAGGTTTTTTGGAATCCTGATAGAGCATTACGGCGGCGCCTTCCCGTTGTGGCTTTCACCCACACAGGTTTCGCTGATTCCGATAGCGGACAGGCATGCGAAATATGCGGAGAAAGTAAAAATGGAATTGGAGGAAGCTGGGCTGAGGGTTTTGCTTGATGCAAGGCAGGAAACGGTTTCAGCCAAGGTAAGGGACGCGCAAATGATGAAAACTCCTTATATTATTGTGGTGGGGGACAGGGAGCAAAAGCAGGGAACTGTTACCGTTAGGTTGCGGAATGGAAAGGTAATCGGGGCAATGAATGCAGGGAAGTTCAAGGAAAGGCTGCTCAAGGAAAAAGAGGGAAAGAAATAGCTTTTTGCTTTTTCTGATGCCGCCTATTTCTGATTGCCACC
>JAUWWX010000148.1 GCA_030616665.1 archaeon
GCCAGCAGAGGGAAGGCATTGCGGAACAAGGCTCAACCAACTGGATTGAGATTGGGAACCTTCTTCCCGACAACAGAGCACAGGGGGAAATCTACTTCACGCCCCAGAAAGGCGGCTTTGCTGTGCTGCAAATTGAGATAAGGAGCGGTCAGACTATTCAGTTCAGCAAAACAATTTCAATGAACATTACTTCCGGCAGGGAAATGAACGTGCTTATCTCGCCTGAGATACTGCCAAGCGGCATAGAAAACGTTCTTACAGTAACGGTAAAAGACAAGGCAACAGGCGCAGAGATTGAGAATGCGATTGCAAAGGTAAGGGACAGGTTTGGCACAGTGGTTGCAGAGAGAAGCACAAACAAGAAGGGCGTTGTAGAGTTGAGGCTCCCTGCCCTGCAGCCAGGCGAAAAACTGCAATTGTTGATTGGAAAGCCTGACTATGAGACATTTGAAAAGACAATCGGGGTAAATCCAGCCGTTGTCGAAGTGAAGCCCACAAGCATCGGGGTCAGGCTGAACGCAAAAACCATTTTTGAAGCCGTGGACCCATTTACAGTTGAAAACATCACCTCTTTTGACCTGAAAATTAAGGGAATGGAATTGAATGGAAAGCTTTACGGCCTTGTGAACAGGGAGAAGGTTAACAACTGGCTTTACTCTTACGTTGGCGAAACCATTAAAGCAGATGAAATGAAGGAAATGCAGCTGCTCACCTTTTTGACGGAAAAGGGCAAAAAGCTTGAAAAGCTAAAGCAGCTTGAGGCAAGCCTTGACATTACGACAGAGGCGTTTAGCAGCGAATGGGTTTCAAGCATTCCGGTAAAGATAAGCATCGGGCTCGGAGGCGAGGTAGACAATCCAACATGCTTCACCATAACAAGGAAGGATTGGAAGGCAGGCACTGAAGGCGTTCCAATAGAGATACAGTTTGAGGCACAGAACAACTGCAGCATTAGTGGCGCGGCTGTCAGCCTGAGGAACATTTCGGCAAAGGTTGAGTGGGAAACAAACCAGCTTGGGACCTTTTCAATCAGGACGCCTGAAAACGCGATTGATTTGAGGACAGGCTACGCCAAAAAGTTTGCAGGTGTTTTAATGCCTGAGGAAAGCATTCCCATTATCTTGGCCTTTACGCCAAACGGCGGCATCAACGGCAAAGCAGCTGCAGCCATTGTATTCAGTGCAGAAAACCCAACGGAAGCGGGAACGCAGCTGCTAACAGGCGAAGTCTCGGCAGAACTGACCGTAGTCAACCTTGTTGACTGCATTGCATTCAGCAAGGAAATCTTGATAATAAAGCCGGAAAGCTCTGACTCGTTTGAGATTGAAACAATCGGCTGCGGCCCGGTCAATGACTTCAAGCTTGAATCAGAACTTAGCCTAAGCCAGGAGAGCTTTACCCTGGGCGGAACCGCTAGAAAGGAGATAGAGGTCTTTGCCGAGAAAAACATTGCAGGGCAATATCCCATAAGGGTTTACGCAAAGGGCAGCGATGAGATACAAGAAAAGCTGATTAAGACTATAAGGGCAAGGATTCTTGCAGATGGATGCCTTGAATTGTCAAGATACGAGTTTGATGTGTTCGACAACCCAGAGAACCCATACGACGGCTATGACACAGCAGAGATAATAAACCACTGCTACAACAAGCCTGTTACAGTGCACGTGAAATACGACGAGCACGACTGGGGAGACGCCCTCAAAACAGGCGCAATCTACGGGCTGGTTGGAGCCCTGGTTGGCGGGTTTGCGAAAAGTGCGGCAGATGCAGAGGCAGTCAAAAATGTTGCAGGGGGAGCGACCACGAAGACTGTTGCCAAGCCATCAGACACAACAGGCGGAATCTCGCTTGGCGGGGCAATTGCAGGGGGCCTTGGATGGCTTGTGGGGCTGCCAGGCAGTATTGGCTCAGCGCTAAGCGGCGGAGGAGGCCAGCCGGCAACAGGCGAAGAGGATGTTGAGCCATGGGACCAAGAAGTAGGAACTGGAGAACCTGCTAGTGGCTACTGGACAGACGAACCTGCAGCTTGGGAAGCGGAGGAAGAAGCACACGGAACAGCAGAGCCGACTGGAGGATTTGCTTTGGGTTACCAAACCGGCTTTGCCAGCCTTGGCGGCGGAATATTTGACGGAATGTTTGGCGGCATGGTTATGGGAATGGGAAAAAGCATTATGGGTGAGCCCAGTGCTTTGGGCTGGGGCCTGTGGAGCTTTGCAATCGGAACAGTTATGGCTTACAATAACCAGGATGAAGGCGAATTCAGCTTTACCACAATTCAGAAGGATTTGGTATACAAGGGTGTTGACCTGCTTATGCCAGGCGCAACCCTGGAGGAAGACAGGCTTGTGGAAACGCCTTCTAGTGACATCATTGTTCGTGATTTGGAGGAAACAAGCACTGTGCCAAGCTCTGTTGACAGGAGGCTTAGCATTGAAAAAATGAAGATTGGCTTCCTGAACGTTGAAGGCGTTGTCCAGCCAGACCCTGCAACCCCCCTCTACAGGGTATTGAAGGTTGAGGGCGAAAGGCTTGGATACAGGACAGAGTATGACTTGGATGAAAGGAGGCAGCCAAGTATTGAGATAAATGAAAGGAAGCAGCACTGGGAAAGGTTCAGGCTGCAGTTCAATGCCTTTGACCCGATGACTGTTGTGACAGAGGCAAAGCC